>JBGVRC010000154.1:0-3924 GCA_045128055.1 Candidatus Scatosoma sp.
AAATTCCCAAACCCGGCGATAAATATATTTTGCCTCGTTTAGCTTTGGGAAAAGCCCGGCGGCGCTTGCACGCTGGTAAAATGTTTCTTTGTCAACAATTTGCGGTCCGATAAAATAACGCTTTGCCATTTTAATTTTCCCAAGGTTTTAAAACCCCTTCGCGCACGTACTGGTCAAAGCGGTTGTTTGCCATTTCCCACGCTTCCGGGCTGCAAGTTTTTTCGCCTTGTTTATATTCATTTACTGCAATAAATCGAACCCAAGCATAGCGGGATAAAATTGTGCAGTTGTCCGGCGATGCGTACAATTTAAGGCACGGGTCCAAATGGCTCGGGCATTCTGAATTTTCAAAAGTGTAGGTAAATTTATCCAAAAACAAACGGTCCAAAACACCCGCAATGAGCTTCGCGGTTGCCTTGCTTGCACAAACACAAACCGGGAGCGGCTTTGGAATTGCGCCCTTTGTTACTGGTGTTCGCCATACCTTATAATGAGGAAAGTTCATCGCGTTTTCCATGCCCCCAAAACTGGCAAAACAACGGCGTCAAGGGTGTAGGCGTTTCCGTTTTCGTCAACGCTTGTTTCCGCCGTTTCCTTTGCGCATTTGTAAAGCCGCAAAATGTCATCAAGAAAACGCTTCTTTGTGTAGCTGGCATGACGCATTTCGTAGAGGCTGAAACTTTGTGCGCAACTAAATTCCATTGTTTGCTTTTTGGATTTTTTGTCCACGGCTTCGGTCATTGTGCAAGCGCAACGAATAAACACACGAATGTTCACGTTTGAGCCGTGGTAAAAACGGTCCAGCCCGGCGCCTTGTTCACGCAACTTTAATTCAACTTCATCAAAAAGTTTGTCCAGCCCTTCGCGGTATTCAAAAATCCAAGCGCAACCGCTGCAACACTTAAAGAACCCGGCGCGGCGTGTTTTGCCGCAAATGGGGCAAGCCTTGAGCGTTGGGCGCTTGCGCACTGCAAGACCCCAGTCGCAAATTTCTCCGCGATACATTTTGCACCGAACGTCTTTTGATTTGATTTTTGCGCCATGCCAAACCGGGCTTTTGCAAAAGTTGATTTTGGCAATTTTCTTTTTGATTCTTTTATTTGGCATTGTTGCCTCCCTTTGTTTTGCCCATGTGCCGGGGCTTAAAAAATTCAAGCACAACGGCGGGAAATTCAAACGTGTACCCGTCCACATTGCACGCGGTTGTAGCTGCATTCGCACGCGCCCGCCTAAACGCCCCGCCCATAGCCTTAATCGCTTTTTCAAGGCGCTTGTCGGCGTTTGGCGCGTGGTGTAGTGTAATGTTTAGAGCGTGCGTGTTGTCGCACTGCAAAACCCACGAAAAACGAATATATGCAAGCCCGCAAGATTTAAGCAAGCCAACGGAGCGCTCCATAACCTTTTTCTCGTACTCCGTGGGCTTAAAGGTTTCTTTTGGTTGCGTGTCGTGAATTGCTTGCATGGCACGCTCCAAAATGTTAAGCGGTTTTGTTTGCTGCATTGTTATCTTCCTATTCAAAAAGCCCGGCGGCTTCAATAACGTCCAAGCAAAGTTTAATTTGATATGCGTAATTATAGCCGGAAAGGCACGCCGTAAAGGCATCTTTCCCGTCAATAACCAAAACAACGTTTCCAAATTCTTGTTTAAATTTAAAACGTTCGCTTTCCCAGTTGCAGCGCACAATCATTTCGGCGATTGTGTTTGCAACGGGCTTTATTTTTTCAACTTGGTCGCCATTGAGGCGTTCGGTAAGTTTTTCAGCGGTTTCCTTTATTTTGCCTTCCATTTTTTACTCCTTGTAAATATGAAGTTCTTTGCAAATGGCTTCAAGTTTTGCGCTCACCATTATAGCAGCATTTGTCTCCCCGGCATTTTGCAAGTCCTTGAAAACTTCTTCAAGGATTTGGCGTTGGGCATTAAGCGCGTCGGTTCTTGTGTTCTTTACCATTTTAAACCCCCTTCAAAGATGTTTTTGGTGTAGGGCAAAGGCACCCAACGTTTTCACACCTTTTGCACTTTTTAACCCACTTCCTCGGGTTTGCCGGAATCCAGTTGCAGTTCATGCACTGCCAAACACAATCTTTCGGTAAATTATAAGCCATTTTAAAACCCTCCCAGTTTACTTGTTTTCCCACTTGTCCAAAAAATTTTCAGCGTCTTCTTCGGTTTCAATTTTGTCGCCAATTACCCGCCAAATGCAAACGCCTTCCCAACCATTTAAAACGCCGTACCAAATTGTTCTAGCGTGGGCAAGTTCTTCAGCGGCATAAATATCAGGAGCGGTAACAATTTCAATATGGTCTTCTTCAACACGCTTCCAATCCGGGGTGTCCACGCTTTTTTGAAGTTTTGGGTCCCAGTAGGAGTTCCCGCGAGAAAGGCAAATGCTCATTTTAAAGATGTATTTTTTCCAATTCATTTTAAAAGCTCCTTGTTAATTGTTAATTGCTTACTCCCTTAATATAGCTTTTAAATGCTAGATTTGCAACCGAAAAAAGTGCAATCTATGTAAAAAGTTATTTACATAAATTGCACCAGTTTTTATTTTCTATGTGCAACAACCCAAAGCAGGTCGCCGGGCTTTAAAAACGGCAAACACTTTGCTTCATAAATTGGGTCAAGTTCCACCCCGCAAAGGTTCGTTTCCCCCGCTTGTTTATGGTAATCAACCCCGGCGTCCACAAGCGAAAATTTCACCTTTGGCAAAAGGAACGGGTCGTAAAACTTGTCAATGGTTTTTGCTGCACGCTTGCCAACTTGCACGCCAACCACTTCAACGTCGTATCGGTTGAAGCGGGTTAGCCCGTTTAAAACACTTGCCATTGACATTCCGCCGCCAACCGGGCAAACAATACGCTTCACTTCTTGCGGTACGTTTTGAACTTGTCGGCTTGTGATTTCAACATTTTCCAAAAATTCCATTCCAAACGGCAAATAGAACCAGCCGCTTTCTATTGCGTATTGTTTGGCACGGCTGCAAAGCACGTTATTATATCCGGCACGTTGCGGCATAATGCTTGATAGCGGGCTTTTGCGTATGTTTTCAATCACGCTCGTGTCTTTACCTTGAGGCATAATAAAGGCGCATTTAACGCCCATTTTGTCGCAAAGCGCGGACACTATTTCGCATTGAGTTGATTCCCTTGCCCCGGCGGTTACTATTCCGGGCGCCCCGGCTGCAACCGCCTTTTTAATTTGTTCGTATGCGGCGCGAGCCTTGCCGCCCTTTACACCGCAAACTTCAAAAAGGTCATCGCGCTTTAGCCAGTATTCGCCCACGCGCTGAACTGGTGTTAATTCGTTTTGTTCCATTGCAGCCCCTAATCAAAATTATCAAACGTTTTTTCAAAACCAACGGCGGCTTCGGCTTCAGCCTCGGCGGCTTCCCATTTTGCAATAACAAGGTCGCGCAACTTGCGGCGTTCCGTTTTGTCCGCATAGCAAAGCGCACGCAATTCGTCGCGGCTCATTTTGCGCCCAAACTTTGCATCGTATTCGTCCGGGCAAGCGGGCGCAACTATTTCGTTCCCGTTGTCGTCTTTAATGCCTTGCTTTGCCCACTGGTAAACAACGTCCAAATTTACGGCACGGCGCCCGATTACCTTGTAGGCGAATTCGTTATAGGCTTCACGCTTGTTTGTTTCCGTTAGCCATGCGGTAACGCTTTTTAAATCCGGCATTACTCCGCCCCAACTTACTTCATCATTCACAAGGTTGCCGTCCTTGTCGCGCAAGTTGTAAAGATAGTCAATGTTGGAACCAACATTGTCTATTCCGCGTGTAAAGTAAACAACGTAATAGATTTCGCGACCGGGGCGTTCCGTGCGTGCCTTGTTCTTTGTGCGTGCGCGTACAACGGAACCAATCCAGCGCCCGCCAACTTCAATTTTTTTAATCAGCGTGAGGTCTAAAATTGTGTGGCA
>JBGVRC010000155.1:0-3825 GCA_045128055.1 Candidatus Scatosoma sp.
CACGGAGCAGGACCCCGGCGCCGAACACATTATTTGGCGCTCCTTTGACGCCGTTGGCACGGCAAAGCTCGTTTCCGATTACGCAAACGACTATCCGCGTGTTGACATTGGCGGTGAAGAACACACCAGCCCCATCAAGGAAATCGGCGCCTCCTATGGTTACTCCATCAAGGAAATTCGCCGCGCACAGAAGGCGGGCATTTCCCTTGACGCGAAGAAGGCGGTTGCGTGCCGCCGCGCCATTGACGAAAAGCAGGACGCCATCGCTTGGAAGGGCGACGCAAAGGGCAAGCTCCCCGGCTTTATTAACCACCCCGGAATCACGGAATACGTTCCGGCTAACGGCGCGGGCGGTGGTAAGGCTTGGAGTGGCAAGACAGCCGACGAAATTGTTGCCGACTTTGCTGGCATCATTTCCGCCGCCCCGGAAAGCACCAACGGCATCGAAAACCCGGACACGGTCATCATGCCGCTGAACCTTTACAACAAGTTGCAGAATACGCCGTATGGCAGCAACCGCGACAAGACCATCCTCGGCTTTATCCGCGAAAATTACCCGCAGATTACCCGAATTGAATGGGTGCAGGACTTGGTCGGCGCTGGTGCTGGTGGTACGAACCGCGTGATGGCGTATGCCCGCGACCCGTTGAAGGTTGAAGTGCAGATTCCTCAGCGCTTTGAACAGATGCCGCCTCAGCTGACCGGCAAGGTTTACGACATCATTTGCTCTCAGAGCACGGGCGGAACGCTTGTGTATTATCCTCAGAGCGTGGTGTTTGCCGACGGGCTTTAACTCCTGGAAGGGTTAGCCCCAGCGCGGCAAGCACTTTCGCCCGCGCTGGGGCTTTATCCAAGGCAAGAACCGAATTTTGGGTTGTTGGGCAACGCCCGCCCGGCAACCCTTATTTTTTAGGGCGATAACGTGCCTTTGGGCTTGAATTTTTGTTTGCCGGAGTGTTTGTATGGGCAAACGTTAAAACGGGCTTAAAACGCACAAAAACAACAAATATCTTTCAGGAGATAAACCATGCTTGTAAATTACAAGAAAGAAAACGTTTTGACCGTTGAATGCGGCAAGGGTGAACCGAAACTTGTGCTTGTGCCGGGCGTTAATGTTATTCCCGACGCGCACTGGGAAAAGGCAAAGGCGAACCTCGAAAACCACATTAAGGGCGGTTCGGTTGTGCCTATTGAAAAGGTAACAAAGGACAAGGACGGAAAGGAAAAGAAAGCCTATGCAACGCCGGACGAAATCCCGAACGAACAGATTGACGACGTGGTTAATGCAATCCAAAGCGAAGCCCAAGCGGACAAATTCGTTAAGGCAAGCACAAAGGAAAGCGTCCGTGCAAAGGCAATGAACCGCAAAAACGACATTGCAAAGGAACTCAAGGACCGCGCCGAAAAGTAAACTAAAAAGGAATGCCGAAAATGCCCACGCCGAAAACCATTGACCAGTATTTAGCAGCCATTGCGCCCGCCCTTGCAACGGACGCAAATAAGGACGTTTATATTGAAATGGCAACGGAGCGGACAAATCGGTGCTTTTACGGCGTTAAGTACAATCAAGCCGTCGCCCTTCTTGCTGCACACATTGCGTTTCTTTTGACCGCAAACGCTGGCAGCATGGGCGCCGGAAGCGGTTCAGCCGAGGGCGGGAGCGTTGGCACAATTACAAGCAAGCGCGAGGGCGACCTTGCGGTTTCTTATGGCACCAGCGCAATCGGCTCTTCGGCTGGCAGCGTAACCGATGCAGAGCTTGCACAAACTCGTTTCGGTTTGATGCTTTTGGCACTCCGCAAGGGGTGCCGCCCGTTTATGGGCGTATTAAACGGGGGACGGGGTCGTGGCGGATGTTAAGTTTAAGTCCATTGACCGGGGCGCATTGCGTATTAAACGCGAATTGCGCGTTGCGGCTGGAAAAGTTGCCCTTGTAGGCATACCCGGCGACGCCGACCCACCCGTTGACGAAAATAACAAGCCCGCTGAAATCAGCATGGCTCAATTAGCCTTTATTATGGAAAAGGGAAGCGCGGTGAACAAAATACCGCCGCGCCCGTTTATGCGTGCAACCCGCGAACGTTCGGAAAACAAAGTTGCACGCCTTGCCCGTTCATTTTACAAGGCAATTTTAAAAGGCAATGCAAGCGCAAATAAATCGCTCCAAAAACTTGGGGAAAGTTACGAGGGCGAAATGAAAAACACGTTTACGCGTGAAACGTTTGCACCCAATGCACCAATCACAATTAACGGCGGTTGGATGCGCAACAAAGTAAACGGAAAAATTTTCAAGGTAAAGGGCAAGCAAAGCTCCCATCCCCTTATTGATGGCGGGCGCTTGCGCGGTTCAATTATTCACAAGGTTGCAAAGGCATGAGCACTCTATTTCCGCATATTATCGCAATTATACGGCGCACGGGCTCCCGCGTTGGCGGGCGTTGGACAAACGCCGAAACCCATGCGAATATTACTGGCAGCGTGCAGCCCGTAAGCGGCAAGGACACGCAATTCTTGCCGGAAAACCGCCGCGACGTTGGCGTGGTGAAGGTGTATTGCAACGAAAAACTAAACGTAAGCACCCAAGGCGGGGACAGCTCCGGCGATATTGTTATTTGGCGCGGCAAAAAGTGGGAAGTTTTTCAGGAACTTGATTTTGCAAACGGGCTAATCAACCATTACAAGTATTTAGCCGGGTACGTTGGGGAGGCGACTTAAAATGGCAGCAACGGCAACAACAACGGCGGACGCCCTTTGGGACGTGCTTTACGCTTGGGCAAGCGGTGTTTTGCCGGGCGTGCAAGTTGTTCCAAGCCATGAGGACGCCCCAAGCCCGGAAGGAAACTTTGTTTGCATTGATTACGCTGGGACGTGGCACTTTGCAGGAACCGCCCCAAGCAAGCGAATAGAAGGGCGCCCGAACTTGCCCGCGCCGAACGTTTATGTTTACCGGGGTTCGGTGCAAGTGCGCGACGTTGATGGCAACGGCGACAATTTGATGCGGCTGGTGGAAAGCCTTGACGAATACGGCGTTTTAACTGCATTTGCGGACGCCGGAATTTCGGTGCTTAAAACAAACGGACCGGTCGCGATGCCCGCCTTGCAACAAACTAAATGGAGGCGGGAAAGTGTTTTAACGCTTGAAATGACTTGGGCGCGTGCAAACGAAGGAACAACCCTTACGATTGAAAGCGTTGAAATAAACGGGGAAACCTACTCAAAGCCGGGGCAAGGGGAATAAAAATGGCTTGCACGGCGGCAAAACTTATTATAAATTTATTGTGTAACAACGGAGGCGCCACATGGCACTAAAAGACATCGTAAACGTGAACATTACAAGGCAGACGACTTCCGTGGCGGTTGCTGCATTTAACGTTCCGCTCATCCTTTCCACCTTTGCCACAAGCAAAACCACACCAGCGTTCACCCGCGCCCGTTCCTATGGTTCGGCAAAGGCACTAATTGACGACGGCTGGGACGAAAGCGATGCCGTTTACAAAATGGCAAACGCAATTTTCTCGCAGAACCCGAGCGTTTCCCGCGTTGTGGTTGGGCGTGCCGACAGCGGTGACACAAGCATTGCCGCAAGCATTACGGCAATCCGAAACGAAGACGATTCTTGGTACGGCTTGATTGTTGACCAAGCACTCGCCGCCGATTTTGCAGATGTTGCGGCATACGTTGAAGCGAACAAAAGGTTTACAATCCTTTGGACAACCAGCGCCGACGTAATTGACGCAACCAAAACCACCGACCCGGCTTCCGTGCTGAAGGGCTTGGGCTATGACCGCTCGGCGACCGTTTGGCACCCCATGCCGATGGATGGTG
>JBGVRC010000156.1:0-3720 GCA_045128055.1 Candidatus Scatosoma sp.
TTTGCAATTTTTATCACAAAAACTGCTTTGCCTTTTTCATATTCCTTTACGCGTTTTTTACGTTCATCGCGTACCTGGTATGCCCATTTACTCTTTTTTGGTGTTTAAATCGTATAAATATTTCAAGCCCTTTAAGGTGAGCAGCTTATCCACCACGTCTATCCCTTCTATTTCCTTGGAAATGACGTTGCTGAACCCGCCCGTCGCTATCGTTTTTGCATTCGGCGCTTTCAATTCCTTTTTAATCCGCTTGACGATATACTCCGTCAAACCTGCAAACCCAAACACGATACCCGCCTGCATATTCGTCACCGTATTTTTGGCAATAATGCTGTTTGGCGCTTCAATTTCCACGCGGGGAAGCTTTGCCGTACCGTTGACGAGAGAATCCAACGAGCCCTTAATACCGGGGGCGATTACCCCGCCGATAAATTCGTTGTTCGCGCTGATGATATTAAAGGTAGTTGCCGTACCGAAGTCTACGACAATCATAGGATTGCCGTCGCCATAGCCTACGATTGCGGAAACGCAGTTGACAATTCTGTCCGCGCCCACTTCTCTTGCGTCGTCGCAACGGATATTTAAGCCTGATTTTAAGCCGGGCGCGATATGCAAAGGCGCGATATGCAAATACAAATCGCACATTTTGTCAATAGTATAATCCAAGCTGGGAACAACGGAAGAAACAATCCCACCTTCGATATCTTCCGCGCTTATGCCTTGCGCGACAAGCATTCCGTTAAGCTGCGCGCCGTATTCGTCCGAAGTCTTTTTAAAATCGGTTGCAACACGGAAAGAAACCTTTAAATCGTCCTTATCGTAGATTGCGTATTTTATATTCGTATTACCGATATCTATACAAATAACCATATGATTATCTTCCTATTTTTAATTGTTTTGCCACGACGTTATATACGGTATGAAGCCCAGGCGCAAGCAAAAGATTGATTGCTAACTCAATGAAAAAGTTAAACGTTACCAAGCCTACAACCACGAAAACAAATGGGTTCATTCCCATAAACTTCGTCATTCCCAAAACCGAAACCATCCATTCTTGGGTTAAAATGACGCTTTCTTTCATAAACAAACAACCAACAATAAACAATGCGGTGTTAAGCGTAGGCACAATCCCCGCCGCAACAAAAACGGCAACTGTTTGATTCTTTCCTTTTAAAATTTGAAACAATAACCCCGCAACATAACCTGCTACCGATGTTTTTACAATGCACGTTAATACAGTGACGATAGGGTCATTTGCCCAAATAAAGCCATAAAACCCTGCGGGCGTAGTAATTACTTGTATCAAGACTACTATACCACTCGCAAAGCCTAAAAACGCGCCCGCGTATCTACCCAACATAATCGCGCCAAGCACGAGCGGAATCAAGGTAAAGTTCAGCGTAACCGCGCCGATAGAAAAGGATCCGCCGAATGCCTGTAAAACGATTACAAGCGCCAACAAAATTGCCAAAATCGTAACGTTTTTGGCAGAAAAAAAGTTATTTTTTTTCATAATAGTCTCCATCGAGTTCCTTTTAAGGATACCCGTAGCATGAAAATGAATATTTTCCGTTTTTTTCGGTCGAACTGCAAAGCATATTCGCCACGGATTACTATTTATTATAACGCATTTTTTTGCTTTTAGCAAGAAAATTAGCGTAAGAATTGCGAGAAAACCCTGCTTTTTTCTTGATATTGCGTTGCTTTTTAGCACAATTTTCCTTTTTAAAGGAATATGATGTAATAGAAAGAACAAAACCGCAGGCATTTTTACTTTACATACCCCTGCGGCTGACACAGGAGGTTTTTTATGACTTGTTGCAACCAGGGTAATACCACCCTTTGGATTCTTATCGCTTTACTTGTACTCGGTTCGAAGGACGGAATTTTCTGTTCGAACATTTTTAGCGGTTGTGGGCTTCCCATTATTATCGCTTTGCTTTTCTGCCTTTATAAAAACGGCACACTCTCCGCTATTTTGACGCCGCCTTGTAATTGCAACTGCGGCTGCAACTGCTAATTCTTTGCTTTTTCTCCTTTAATCGCTCTATGCAAGACGGAGTCGGATTGTTCCGACTCCGTTTTCTTATTTGTTTTCCGATAAAAAATAGGCTTGCAAAGCAATAATCGTTTTACCGTCTTGAATTTGTCCGTTTTTCAGCATTTCCTTTGCTTGTTCTATGGGTAAATAGACTACGTCCAAAAACTCCCCGTCGTCCAAATGCGCCTTGGTTTTTACGCAGTCAAAGGCTCGGTAGAGATAAATCTTTTCGTTTGTATAGCCAGGCGTGGGATATATAACGAACAATTTTTCTAATCTCCCCGCCTTTAAGCCCGCTTCTTCTTCCAGTTCTCTTGCGGCGGCTTTTGCAGGGTCTTCCCCTTTATCCAGCTTCCCTGCGGGGATTTCGTAAACACTTTCCCCGTAAGCGTAACGGTATTGCCGAACGAGCAAAACCTTGTCATCTTCCACGTACAAAACGCAAGCGCCGCCGCTATGTTCGATAATTTCGCGAATACAGGGCTTACCGTCCGCGGTGAGCGCGTCGTCCTTGCGCAAGGTGAGAATTTTGCCTTTGTATAAATAATTTTTAGAAACCGTCTTTTCTACGTAATCCATACTGCCCCCGTCAAGTCAAAATAGACAAGATTTTGTTGATTTGTTATCATTATAGCACAAATAAAAAAAATAACCAATATTTTTTCGCAAAATACCTTGATTTTTCTTTTCTTTTTATGTATAATATCGTACGAATACGAATTATTTACCCAACGAAAGAAGTACAAGGGGCGCGCTTTTTTGCTCTTATCAATCCGCAAAGCCGTGTATTTGAAGGCGGTTTGCGTTTTGTCGGGGAAATATAACAAGGGAGTTCCTTATGCAAATTCAAGGTGAAATGTCCGTAAACAAGCTTATCGTGCTGTTTGTTTTTGATAAGATGGAAACTGCTTTATCCGAACGCACGGTGGTGGAAATGTGCACGACGGGGAATAATTGGCTGAATTATATGGATTGTATGGAATTATTGCCAAAGCTCGTTGACGACGGGTTTTTGTGCGTAGTTTCTTCGTCCGATGAAGAGCCCCTTTATTCGCTTACCAGCGACGGCAGAGAAAGTTTAAGCAATTTCTACATCACCATTCCTAAAAGCGTGCGCGATGAGATTTCCGCGTTTATTAAAAAGAATAGCGGCGTACTTAGAAACCGTCAGGAATGTAAATCGGATTATTATCAAAACGTAGACGGAACGTACACCGTGTTTTTGAAAATTCTTGCCCCCGTGCAACCGATGTTAGAGTTAAAATTCGTCGTTCCCGATAAAAAAACGGCGCAAAATATTTATAAAAACTGGGAATGCAAAGCTTCGGATTTGTATTCTGCGATCTACGAAACGTTGGTCGACTAAAAACAAAGAAAAAGGAGAAAATGCAAATGTTTACTTATACGGCAAAAGGTACTTGTTCCAGACAAATTTTGTTTGACGTGGACGAAAGCAACAAAATGCACAACGTTCGTTTTATCGGCGGTTGCGGCGGCAATTTGCAAGGCATTGCCCGCCTTGTAGAAGGAAAGGATATCAATGAAATCCAAACCTTGCTTGCGGGAATCCGTTGTAAGGGCAACACGTCTTGCCCCGATCAGCTTTCCAAGGCTATTGCCGAATACAAAGCAAGCAAACAATAATAATTTATATAATATATAATGAAGAACCGCCGCGG
>JBGVRC010000157.1:0-21412 GCA_045128055.1 Candidatus Scatosoma sp.
ACCGCGTTGATTGCGTTCGTCAAAGCCGTTTTCGCCGTAGCAAGCTGACCTTCCAAGTCCGCCTTTAAATCGTCGTTCGCTTGTTGCGCTACTGCTTCCGCCAAGTCGATTGCATCGTTCAAATCCGCTACTTCTTGGGTAATTCTTGCGTCAAGCTTTGCGTCTTCCGTTGCAATCGTGTTATTCAAATCCGTAACCGCTTGGTTAAGGTTGTCTTGCACCGCGTTGATTGCGTTCGTCAAAGCCGTTTTCGCCGTAGCGAGCTGACCTTCCAAGTCTTCCTTTAAATCGTCGTTCGCTTGTTGCGCTACTGCTTCCGCCAAGTCGATCGCATCGTTTAAATCCGCTACTTCTTGGGTAATTCTTGCGTCAAGCTTACCGTCTTCGGTTGCGATCGTGTTATTCAAATCCGTAATCGCGTTGTCAAGGTTGGTTTGCACCGCATTGATTGCGTTTGTAAGCGCTGTTTCTAACGCTTGGTCTGCGCCCTGATAATCGTCTTTTACCGCTTCCAGAGCTTGGATCTTGCCTAAAAGCTCGTTCAATTTTTGGGTTACGGTTGCGCTGTCTGCTTTATCTGCAATCAAGGTTTGCAACTCCGCTACGTCTTCTTCAAGAGCATTGATTTCAACCGTGTAATCCGCCATACCCACTTCGAGCGTAATCGTCTTCGAATCGCCCGTATAGTTGGTGGTTGCCGCGTACGTAACGGTGATTTCTACCGTATCTTGACCGATAACAAGTCCGTCGTTGACTTTAATCGTCGTGCCGCTTACGTGCGTACCGTTTACAACGTTCCAAACGGGCGTGCCTTCCGTGGAGTTTACGGAAAGGTTGAGCGCGATTTGGTTGTTGGGCAAAATCTTCGAAATCGGAGCGGAAAGCTCTAATACGAGCGTTTCTTTTTGAATGGTAAGCGTTCTGGTAAACGTACCGCTGTAATTGCCTTTACCTTCTATCGTTGCCGTATAAGTACCTGCATTTACAAAGCCCGTCATATTCCAAGTAAGAGTATAATCGGTGTCCTTTGCAAGCGTTTTCGCGCCGTCCATCACGGTGATGGTAGGTTCGTGCGCCGCGCCGTCGTAAGTAATTTCCGTAAAGTCGACGCTGATTTCACTATCCGCAATCGCTTTGGGCGCGATCACGTAATCTTTCGTTGCCGTACCTTGATAATTGCCCTTGCCCGTAATTGTTACGGTATAGGTATCTGCATTCACAAAGTCCGTTTTGTTCCAAGTAAGGGTGTAATCTTGGTCGAGAACAAGCGTTTTGCCGTCCACCACTACACTGACTTCGGTGCTTTGTGCTGCGCCGTTGTATTCTACCAAATCGTTGGAAAGGGTTACATCGCCCACCGAAATCCAGCGAGGCTGCACGGTGAAGCTGCCTACCGTAAGGTCGTCTATCGCGGTATAATTATCCCCTTCCGTTGCGCTTATTTTAACGGTATATTCGCCTGCTTCTACGATTTCCGTCGTTGCTACGCCGTCCTTATAGATAACAGCCGTAATATCGCCCATACCTACGATATCGTTCCTAATCGATACCGAAGCCGTCTTTTGTTCGCCGTTATAGGTAAGGTCCGCAGGGGGAGTGATTACAAAATCCGCCGCCTTGGGGGGTGCTTTTTCTATGGTAAAGCTCAGCGAAACTGCGCCGATATCGTAGAAGTCTTTGGAAACCGTTGCTACGCCTACGTTTACGTTATCGGTGTAGGTGGGCGCGCCCGTTTCTTTTTGGACGTAATTGTCCGAATAAACGATTTCGTAAGGGGTAATTGCTTCGCCCGTGTATACACGGCTCGTTCCCTCGACAAAGCGGAATTGCGCCGTTTCACTGTGCGAACAATTCGCGCAAGTTTCCGTAATCGTATAATTGTCATAATACGTCGAAGTATCTCCTGCGCCGTTGGGATATATCCGTTCGCTTGCGGTTGCGTAAGAAAGTTTATGCGTAATACTTAAAACTTCATAACAAACCGAGCAATAAGTGTATGCGTCGTAAACGCCTGCTACTTCCGTTGATTGCGCGGGTACGCAGGTATGTTCCGACGATTCCGAGGCGATAGAGGTGTTTTGTCCTGCTACGTCAGGAAGCGCTTCGCCCGTAGAACTGTTTCTACCAACGGCATTTTGCGGGACTCCTTTTGCCGTTGTACAGCCCGTTACGTAATAGTTGTTGGACATCGTAACGACGCCTTCTTTGTCACCCGATATAGCACCGGTTAATCTATCCCCAGATACCGTCGCCGCTACGTAACAGTTGGTTATCGTAGTGTCCTCTGCTTTTCCTACAATACCGCCGATCCAGTCAGCGCCGCTGGACGAAACCCCGTTGACGGTTACGCTGCTTTCCACACGGCAACCCGTAATCGTCGTGCCGTTTTGGGAAAAACCTACTATGCCGCCCAAATACAACCCATCTTGAAAATACGAATTTTTAATGGTTAGATTTTTCACGGTAGCCCCGTTGGTGTAAGCAATAAAGCCTGTATAAGACCAAGTTCTCTTCGCATACAAACCGCTGACGAAATGTCCGTTTCCGTCAAACGTGCCGCTCCAGTCCTTTCCCCAGTCCCCGATAGGGTTCCAGTTATGCGTCGTGCCGAGGGAAGATCCACTCTCCGTCACCGTCCCCGCATTATAGATAATATCGTCTAATAAAATGGCGCTCGCCGTCAAATCGCCACTAGAGCCCTTATCGATATAAGAAGCAAACCAAGCAAGCTCTTCCGCTGTTTTGATTGCGTAATAGCCTACGTACGAATCCGCCAAACCGTAGCTTGCAAGATTTTCACTCGTAATTTTGGTAGGCTCTACCGACGTACCGCTATACGGTGCGCTTGCTGCGTCCGCCGTAATCGTGGTCGGATTAAAAGTTTCGTATTCGGTGGAAAGCCCGTAAGCCCCTACCGTTGCAAAAGCCGTGGCGAGCGTTGCGCCGAGTAATAACGTTTTGATTTTGGTTTTTGCTTTCATGTTTTTTATCTCCATTTTTTTATTTTCTTTTTTATATGTACGCATTACGCGTTGTTTTTGTCCTTATCGCCCTACCGACTTCTCACTACTGTCATACCGACTGAACGAAGTGAATGGAGTGTATCTCTCTATAAATTTTTACCGTACGCATTTTTTAGATACGCTCGACTTCGGCTACGCCTACGCTCGGTATGACAAGGGGTGTCGTTGCGAGCCGTTCGACGTGGCAATCTGGCTGTTGATGATTGCCTTATTTTTTAATTAGATTGCCACACTCCGCTTCGCTTCGTTCGCAATGACGGGTGGGGAAGCTTTCGCATTACGCGTTGTTTTTGTTTTTCCAGCATTTGCAAAGCCCGATTAAGTCTTCGCCTTGTTGAAAGTACGCACAGCTGTAACAGCTTTCCGTTTTTATATTGCCCGAATACCATTCGCACGCGTCCTGCATATGGGTTACAAAGGGATATCCTTCATCGGTGTATAGTGGTTTGACTTTAAAGTTGGGAAAGATGGGTACGGGGTCGTTATATTTTCCCGTTCTATCCTTTTCGTCATAATAGCCGTAGTAGATTTTAAAGGTTTTGTCGAAAACCGTTATTTCTTTATACAGCATTCCTTCTTGTATTTTCATTGTATTCTCCTTTTCGTCAAAGTTGGCAAAAAGAAAAAGCCTGCCATAACGTTTACGGTGACATTATAACAGACTCTTTTTTATTTGTACACACCCCAAAACGGGGTATTTTGGACAAACTTTTTTGTCCGATTTTGGCAAAAAATGGACAATGCGCTTTGTACTTTTTTAGGGGCATCTAAGACAGGTTTATCCTTATCGAGATTTTATCACTCCGCTTCGCTCCGTTCCAGAATGACATTGATGCTCCGTTCCAGAATGACGGATAAAGACGTGTCATTCTGGAGCCGTAGGCGATAGAATCTCTTACAAAATATAGAAAAACTCGCTCTTGTCAAGTACACCTGTCTTGGTGACGATTCTTGCAATGGTTTGCTTAATGGTGGATTCGGATACGTACAGCATAGCGGCAATTTCCTTGACGCTGAACCCAAACGCGGAAAGTTTGGCTACTTCGTGCTCTTTGGGGGTTAAGTTGGTGGCGATATACTTGTTTCTTACCTGCCCTGAAAGCTTTGCCCAGCCTACGCTGTACGTTCTATGTAATTCGGAAATAATAAGAGTTGCGCTCTCGTCTACAAGGGAAACGCGTTCTTCCAAAATCCCGTCGAAATGCCGAACGTACTCCGTCAAAATGCCGTATAAGCCGTCGGGAAGGGAAAGAGCAATCGCTTTGTCCATATGCTTTATCGCCTTTTCCTTTTGCCCGGAATTGTGATAGGCTACGGCGCAAGACATACGCAAATAAATTTCGGGAATCACCGTTTTATCCACTACAGCCTGCGTAATCAACGGTTCGATGGTGTTGGGTATCATACGCATAAGCGCCAAACCCTGTACGCCTTCTAATTCTAATTGTTTGGACGCGATTACGAACGCGACCATATATAAATATTTGATATAAAAAACCTTCGCAGCGGGATGCGCGTCGGCTGGTAAAGCTTCGAAATTTCCGCTCGTAAACCATTCGGGGAAATCTTTGTTATCATACACAGAGCTGTCGATAATCGCCAACGTGAGCGAAACAATTTCTCTGTCGCCGTCGCTTTGACAAGGCGCGTCGAAAATGTGGCGTTTCGCTTCGTTCCAAAGCCGTATATCCCCTTTCCATATCGCGCAAAGCGCCAACAGCATACTACCGCCTAAAATAGCGTAAAACCCTGATTTTGACGCCAAAAAATACCGAGCTTGGTCGTATACTCTGTCTATTTCCCCACGCCTATACGCAATTTGCGCCTTAAATAAAGCGTACGCTTCGGGGTTGTTTATCAGCATTTCCGCGCACTCGTCCGCTTTCCCCGCTTGATTGTATAAGTTCGTCATATCCAAAAACGGGCTTTTTCGCGGCATCGGCATATGCGGTTCTTCCCCTTTTGCCGAGCTGGGCAAAACCGCCCTTATCGGTATCATCCACGACTTGCCAAAGCGTACCGCCCCTTTGATTCGTTCTTGATTGCAAAGTATTTGCACTCTTCTTGGCGTTACTCCCCATTTTTTTGCGGCTTCTTTTGCTGTAATATACTCCATACCCCACCTTTTTGTTGAAAAAAATGTTCGTTTTGGCGAACTTTAAAACTTGTTTGTTGTTCGTTTTGGCGAACTTATATTAAATATTACTATTCGCTTTTGCGAAATTTTATGCTTGTATTATAAAATAAAAGTAAAAAATTGTCAAGGTTTTCAAGAAAATTTTTCGATTAAAAAGGGATTTTTATAAAGAATAGCGCCAAGACGATAAAACTATTTTATCAAACGTTTATCTTGCTCGTACCGTATTCAAAGAATGCGCCCGTCGGAAGGATACAAAAAGCACAGGAAGTATCCTGTGCTTTTGGGCTGATGACTCTAAACAACCTAAATCGAAGCTTTTATTTTAACTTGTTTATTTTTGTCGTATTTATAATAACTACGAGTTGCATATGCTTCGTTAATTTTATGGTAGGGTCAATATTGATTTCTAAATTATTTCCTTGGCGAATCGCAATTACGTTGATGGAGTATTTTTTACGTAAGTTTAATTCGATAAGCGTTTTATCTATCCATTCGGGTTTCACTTCAACTTCTATCAAGGATACGTCGTTCGATAATTCGATAACGTCAATAAAGCCCGAGCTTAAAAGATTTTTTGCAAGACGTGTTCCCGATTCGTATTCGGGGAAAACGACTTTATCTGCCCCTACCTTAGTTAAAATTTTCTTATGCACTTCATTGGCGCATTTTACGATTACGGTATTTACGCCAACTTCTTTACACAACATTACCGCCATTACACTTGCTTCAAGGTTATTTGCCATAGCAATAATAACAACGTCCATATTAGAAATACCAAGTTGTTTTATAACTTCCAAATCGGTTATATCTGCGCATTTACAGAACGGAATATCGGCAATAGCGGAATTGACAATCGCTTCATCTATATCCACGGCTAAAACCTCTACTCCATTGTTCACAAGCTCTTTTGCTACAGCCAAACCGTACCGTCCAAGCCCAAATACGGCATAAGATTTGTTGATACTCATAACATACTCCTTTTTTTCAACCTACGCTTATTTCTTCGATAGGATTTTTAATAATATTTACGGTTTCTTTCTTTGAATGAAATGCAATAGCCAAAGAAATAGGTCCTATTCTTCCCAAATACATTGTAACGATAATAATAAGTTTTCCTAAAAATCCTAAATAAGGCGTAAGATTTCTTGACAATCCAACCGTTGCCGTTGCGCTTACGGTTTCATAAATTATATCAAGCGCTGGAGCGTCGGTAACAGCGGCAAGCAAAATCGTCGATATAAACACAATCGAAAAAGACATACATGCCACCGCAACGGTTTTCTTTGTGCTTTGTCCAGATAAATTTCTATTAAATAACGATACTTCGTTTTTGTTTTTTATCGCTGCATACGCCGTTGCGAATAATACGACAATCGTAACCGTTTTAATCCCGCCCGCCGTTCCAACGGGAGAACCGCCGATAAACATTAAAAACAAACAAAGAATGGCCGATGCATTTGTCAAATTTTCTTGCGGAACAGTTGCGAAACCTGCCGTTCTTGTGGTTATAGATTGAAAAAATGATACTTGAATTTTATCAAAAAGCGAATAATTGGCTATCGTTAAAGGGTTGTTATATTCCAATATAAAAATTGCAACAGCTCCACCAAAGATAAGAATCAGCGTTGCCGACAATACAATTTTACTATGCAAGCTTAATCGTTTGAAGCATTTTAATTTTTCTTTTCTAAAATTTTTTAATACGCGTAGTATATCCCACCAAACGATATAACCGATACCGCCCAAAACGATTAAAAGACTTGTAACCGTATTTACGAAAGGATTTTGAGCGTAATCACATAGGCTGTTTTCCGCTATTATATCCATTCCCGCATTACAAAAAGCGGAAACGGAATTGAATATAGAAAGCCAAATACCTTTCGCTCCATAGTCGGGGATAAATACAACCATATAAAGTAAAGCCCCAACCCCTTCGATGATGAGCGTGCCAAGAATAACTTTTTTAACGAAGGTCGCAAGCCCAGATAAGGAGATAAGATTAAAGGAATCACTAATCAATCTACTATCTTTTAAACCGATTTTACGGTGCAATGCTATCGCAAAACCCGCCATTATGGTAATAATACCAAGTCCGCCTACTTGTATCAAAAGCAAAATCACTATTTGCCCAAAAACGCTCCAAGTTGTAACCGTCGGCAACGTAACCAATCCGGTTACGCAAGTGGAAGTAGTTGCGGTAAATAATGCGTCTATATACGGAACGGCTTTTCCATTTTTTGAACTGATAGGTAAAGCAAGTAATAAACTACCTACCAATATCACAAGTAGGAAGCTTAACATAATTACTTGGGTTGTTGAAAGCTTTAATTTGTTTTTTTTCATAATCAAGTTTTTGCAAAAATTGGATTTAATATTTTTATTATAACACAGTTCAAAATGAATTGCAAGCTTTTAATAAGGCAAATGGCGTAACAGCGTGTAATTATGGGTCCGTACGGAGAACTTTCGCTACGCTCAAAAAAATGCAAGCATTTCCCGAACCCATGTTACCACCGTGAAAGGGTGGTGGTCGCACGCAAAGCTGTTCTTTGCGTTTGGTCGCGTTCAGGGCTACCCATCGCCCTTCACTTAACTCGCCCCTAAAAAGCATTATCAATGCTTTTCTTAACGGGCAGCTCGGCTTAACCGCTTGAACTTCAAGCGATTTTCAACACCGCTCCCCGCACCTACAAAAGCGAGTCCCGTACTGGGGTTTTATACAGCAAAAAAAGGAGTGCATATCGCTCTCCTTTTTTTGCTGGTGACCCGTACGGGACTCGAACCCATGTTACCACCGTGAAAGGGTGGTGTCTTAACCGCTTGACCAACGGGCCGGATCCGCGCTTGCGCGCTATATATAAAACGAAAATTTCGTGTTATGTCTTTGGTAGCGGCGATGAGATTCGAACTTATGACCTTCCGGGTATGAACCGGACGCTCTAACCAACTAAGCTACGCCGCCATTTGGTTGCGGGGGCAGGATTCGAACTTGCGACCTCCGGGTTATGAGCCCGGCGAGCTACCTAGCTGCTCCACCCCGCGATATAGTCGTTTCAACCGATAAATTTGCTTCACCAGTCAAAACAGCTTTATAATAATACTAAAATATAATTTGTTTGTCAACTGTTTTTCGCGCTTTTTTTAAAAAAAATACAAATTTTAGAAAAAAGTTTTTTATCACGCAAAAACGGGGGTTTTTCTTCCCCCGCCTTCTTATTTTTGTTTATTTTCTATCTCCGACATAGCCATACCGCCCTGTTCGTTTACAGACCGTTCTGTCGTTTTACTTTCTTCCTTTAAATGCGCGATATACGCCGCGTATTGTTCTTCGTTGATTTTTGGAACTTTATTTTTCTTGTTTTTATTTGCTTTTCCCATACAAAATCCTCCGCGGAATTTTGTAAAAAGTATGCCCTTTTTTCTTGGGCTTTATTCCCGCCATCCCCGACCTTTTAAAACAAAATGCAAACGACGTTGTTTTTGCCTTCGTTGACGGCGCGGGTGACTACTCGCCTTACCTTTCTTCTCAATTCCAGCGGCATAGCCCCCGATTTTTGCGCCAATTCATCACCGACCAAAGCCCGCAGCGACTTGCCGAAAATATTTATTTCCCAAACCTTTTCCTGCCCTTCCGCGTACGTTTTTAAGGTGTCGTCCACAAAATCTTCCCCTTGCTGCTTCGTCCCGATTATCGGGCTGACCTTGCCCGTTACGTCTACCTTGATAATATGATACCCCGACGCCTTTGCCTTAAATTCCACCCCGTAGCCCGCGCCTTTTTTGACAAGCTTCGGCTCTTCCAAAGCGTATTCCGCTTCGCTGGGATACACAATCCCGTACCCCTTTTCTTCGGCGTCTTTTAAGGCGTCTTTTACCTTGTCGAAATCCCTTTTTACGTCCGCAACCGACTGTACGTACTGCATAAGCGCCAAATCGTCCGCAATCTCTTCCCCGCAAGCTTCGCCAAGCATTTGATAAAAAAGCTTCGCCTTCGCGCCGACAAACAATTCCACACTGCCCGTACCCGCGTTTAAACGGATTTCGTCGGGGTTGCAATAATCGCTGTCCGCGTCAAACAAGCTTTCCAACACCGCGCAATCGCGCATTTTGCAAATACTTCTCGACGCCGTTTTGACTACGCTGAGCATACCTTCCACCGCCTTGGCTGTTTCGGGAAAGGTTTGCAGCCACTTGGGCATATGTACGTCTATGCGCGTAACGGGAAATTCAAACAACGCTTTTTGCAGGACAAACGTGATTTCTTCTTCCCCCATTTCTTCCACGTTGAGCGCGACAACGGGCGCTTCGTACTTTTCTTCCAAAGCGCGGCGCAACGTTTCCTGCTCCTGCGGACGTTTGCAATTCAACAATATCACAAAAGGCTTGCCGATGCTTTTTAAATCGCGTGCGGCGCGTTCTTCCGCCGCCACGTAACCCGAACGGGGAATATCGGTAATACTGCCGTCCGTCGTAACCAACAAGCCGATGGTGGAATGTTCTTTTATCACCTTTTCCGTACCGATTGCCGCCGCTTCTTCAAAGGCGAGCGCTTCGTCCGACCAAGGCGTTTTTACCAGCCGCGGCGCTCCGTCTTCTTCAAAACCGCTTGCGCCCGCTACGGCAAAGCCCACGCAATCAACGAGCCGCACCGAAGCTTCCGCGCCCTTGCCAAACGAAACCTTTGCCGCCTTTGCGGGGACGAACTTTGGCTCGGTCGTCATCACCGTTTTTCCCGCCGCCGATTGCGGCAATTCGTCCACCATCACCGCGCGGGTATTTTCATCCGCCGTCGGAATGACGAGTTTTTCCATAAACCGTTTGATAAAGGTGGATTTTCCCGTCCGTACGGGTCCCACGACGCCGATATAAATATCCCCGCCCGTACGGCTGGCAATATCTTCGTACACACTGTAATTTTCCATCAAAAACCTCCTTGGATTGCGCGGAGAATTTCGTTGGATTTTATACAAATAAAAAATCCCCGCGAGAAAATCTTACGATTTACTATATGCGGGGAGATATTCTTTTATGAATTGTTTTTAGCTGTGCGCTTCGTTTTCCGCCTTAAAAGACGCGGCTTCGATGGCGAGATAATCTTTATCCGACGAAAAATCGCGCGGTTCGTTGTATTCACCGCCAAGCGCTTCAATGGCGTATTTCAGCTCTTGAAATTCCACGAAGCCAATCGACCTGTCTTCAATTTTATGGAGCAATACGGGCAAAGCGCGTTCGTCGCCGTACGCCGCCAAATACCCTGCGGGGAAGGAAGTATCGTCCGCGTCTTGAAAAGCCTTCAAGAGCACGGCGTACACTTCTTCGTCGCGCGTTTTAACGCGGGAAAGAATTTCCAGCATATACACCTTTGCAACCCCTGCTTTGTATGCAGACAAAGCTTTTTCTTTGATTGTATCCGCGTGCGCGCGCAAGATGTCCGTCAAATCGCTTCTTACGTCTTCGTCCAAGCGATTTTCAGTCAAAATAGCGAAATAAGCTTCGAAGGCGCGTTTATCGTCGCCAAGCAAATTCACCGCGTACGAAACCGTTTGCGCGTCGTCGCTTTGCAACAAGGGCAACAATACGTCCGCATTGTCCCTGCTTTCAATTTCCGAGCATAAAAATTCAGGCACGGGCACGTCTTGCTCCAAGTGCGACAAAAGCGTTTGCGCAAGCTCGGTATCCGCCATACGCGCGTAATATTCCTTGGGCGTACAGCCAAGCTTGGGAATAAGGGTATCCCCGAATTTTTTATACAGCTTCGGGATTAAGCTTTCCCATTGCTTTTCGCTGTGTTTTTCTTTGTTTTCCGCCATATATTGCGTCAATTTTTCATCAAAAAGTCCGTCAAAATCAATGAGTTTCATTTTCTTTTTCCTTATTATTTTCCCAGCTTCCGCCATCGTAGCGCGTAGCCACCACGTAGGAGAGCAACACCTGCACCTTCGCTATATTTCCGTCAAACGCCGACACGATGCGCGTCATATCGTTGCCCAGCTCTCGAATGCCCGACATCAAGAAGATAGCGCAAGCGCAATCGTCCGTATTATCGATTAAATCAAGCGCGTTTTCCTTTTCCAAAGCCCGATACAAGCTTTCCGCCGCCAAAGCGATTTTTTCCGCGTACGCGTCCTTGATTACGATAAATTTAGACGCAATCTTCGCATACGCTTCAATAAATTTTTTACGGCGTTTTCTACCGATTTTTATTCTATAAACGGGTACGCGGCGATAGATATTGCAAAGCACCAAGCCCACTTCTATGTCTTCGTTGCGCTCTATCAGCATACGCAGCGTTTCCACCTTCAACACGTCCGCCACTTCAAAATCCAGCAATACTTCTTGTAAGAAATCGTCCGCGCGAACGTGCGCCGCTGTGACGATACCCAAATATTGCAAATCGTGGTCGCCGCCGTCCATTTCGTCAAAGCACCAGTGAAAATATCCGTCGTGCAAAGCCAAAAGCCCGAAAATTTGCGCTTCGTCCTTGGGACAAGAACCGATTTTAAGCATAGAAGCGCAACGGTGTTCCCGTTCTTCCTGCGGCAAATGATAAAAATAAATGAGTTCAGGCGGCGTAGGGGTTTCCCCGTCCGATAAAGCCGTTTTATACGCGCGGATTGCCTTTAAATAATACTTTGCCACTTCCGCGTCGGGATATACCGTACAAAGCGTATCTAAATCCCTTTCCGCCGCGTCCATACGCCCGCTTTTATACGCGGAAACCGCCTTAAAATACAACATTCTGCCGTCGTAAGGCATTTTCTTATCCAAAAGGACGAATTTTTGGTAGGCTTCGTCGTGCAAATCGTTTTCACAGCATACTGTCGCCACTTTGTACAAATCGTCGGTGTCCGTTAAATCTAACACAGACAGCTCTTTCGCCAAAGCGCGGCTTTCGTCCGCCCTGCCCTGTTCTAAATATACCGCCGCAAGCGTAGCCTTGGCGCGAATGGAATAGGGATATAAGGACAAAAGCTCTAAACAAACTTCTTCCGCGTTTTTGGCTTCGCCCGCCAAAAGATAGGCAACCGCCTGCATTTCTTTTGCCGAAGCGTACTCCTTCGCGCCCTTTTCCACCTTGGAAAATTCCGCGATCGCGCGACGGCAGTCCCCCGCCTTTAACGCGCGAGAACCCAAGTTGACTTCTTGGGTATAATCCGCCAAACGGGGCGGGTATACAAAGCGAAATTTATCCTTTTTCTTAGAAGAAAAGACTTCCGCGATATCCAGCTTTGCTTCGTCGGAAATGCTGTCGTCCGCGTCGATAAGCTTGTTATAATAATACGCCGAAGCGCTTTCGTTGCCTATCCCTAAAAAGTTTGCCGCCAAGCCTTCGTACACGTCGGGCAAATCCTGCTCGTCCGCTACGTCCAAAAACCGAAAATAGCAGTTGATTGCCGAGCCCTGCAAACCCATAGCTTCGTAAATATCCGAAAGACGGGCGTACACGTCGGGGTTGCCGCCGTAATTGAGCCATTCTTTGTACGCCAAACGGAGCGCAGGCACAAACTTTCCTGCGTTGTAATAATCGTCCGCCATACGCGCAATGCGTTTGCGGCTGAAATCGATTTTTTTCGTCTTTATCCCTTTCATAACGCTCCGTTTTATATCGTTATTTAGAAAACAGCATATCGGCGTCTTCGTCGGTAAATTCGTAATCGGTATTGCAATAATGGCAATGGATACGCGCCGCGCCTTCTTCCTTGATAATCGCGCGCAGCTGTTCTTCGCCGAGCGATACCAACACTCTCGTCAAATACCGACGGGAGCAGTTGCATTTATACACCGCGCGACGGGTTTCCCATACCCCTTCTTCCTTTTCAAAATGTGCGGCCGCCACTTCTTCCACTCCGCTTGTTTGCAGCTCCGCGAGCAAAACCTTTAAATCCAAAGAACGCACTTTTTCCAAGGTTGCTTCGTCCGCAAACGGCAAGGGCTGCAACACCGCCGTCCCCGCAAATACGCAGGTATTTTTATCCATTTTCACTTCCGTGGCGATATAGGTAGGAAGCTGCTCGCTGATGCGATAATATTCTTCAAACGCCTGGTCAATGCCGCCCTTTTCAGGCAAAGCGCACGCGCCCACGAACGGACGGCTGTATCCGTCGTCGCGGATAATGGTAAGCGAACCGTTGTTGCCAAGCGCGCGTTTTTCCGCTTCTTCGTTGCCGTCGCCCAAAAGCTGGGTGTTATGGATATAACCGCGCATACGCAAAGCGCGATTGCCCGACACCGCGATTTCCCCGCACTCTCCGTCCGTTTTCAAGGAAAGCGAAATTTCTCCGCTGTCTTCCTTTAAGCACGCGCTCATAAACGACATAGCCGACAGGGCTTTGCCAAAAACGTAGCCGGACGCAGGCGAAAGCTTATGTAATTTTATCCCTTCTTGCGCCATTTCCGTCGTGTCGATAAGGGTGAGCGATACCTGCCCGCCGTACACGAGAGCGCGTAATACGTTTTTCATGCCTTGCTCCTTTTTTGCGCAAGAAAACAAATGCGGTCGCTCGTCTTCTTGTCTACGCCCAAATGCCCTTCCACCGCCAAAACGGTAAATCCGTTTTCTTCCAAAGCGGCGCAAATTTCGTCTTCCGTATAGGCGTATTGACGGTGTTTTTCTTCCAAGCGCGCGTATTTGCCGTCCTGTTCTTTGACAAACAACGTCACTTCCATCGTTACGCCGTCCGCTTCTTCGCGGTTAAAGCTCATATAGGTCACTTCGTCCCGATCGTCCACGCATACAGTATTCGCAATTTTTTCGTTAAATTTCTTCACCGAGCTGACGTCGAATAAGAAAATTCCGTCCTTTTTTAATAGATTTTTGACGTTTTGGAAGGTATTTCCAAGCTTGGTTTTGGGAACGTAGTTGATACAATCGTTGATCGCCGTAACGAAATCGTATTTTTTCGGGGAACGGAATTTGCAAATATCGCCGAGCAAATACTCCCCGCGCACCCCTTCCTTTAAGGCTTTGCTTTGAGCAAAATCCAGCATTTCGGGGGATATATCCAAGCCCGTCATTCGATAGCCCGCGCGTTGAAAGGCTCGGGTAAACCAACCGCCGCCACAGCCCGCGTCCAGCCCTTCTTGCACGGGAAAAGCGCGCAGCTTTTCAATTAAATACTGCGACCAATTTTCATAGCCGCAGTCGTCGTTGAGATATTCGAACCAAACGGCAAGATTTGTATAAGCCGCTTCTTTCATAAAAACACCCCTTTTACATAGGTTTGTTAATTTTTATCCACCAAAAGCCTGCGCCCAAAATGGGCGCGCCGCCTGCTTATTCGTTGGGCGTGGTTTTGGTTTTTACCTTTTTTCTCTTTTTCTTGCCGTCGTTTTCTTGCAGCGCCTTTTCGCGTTCGTCAAACTGACGGTTATATTCTACGTAGCGAAGATCGTTCTTGTGTTCTTCTGCGTACGCTTCCGTATCTTCGGCAATATTTTGCTTACTTTCGCGAAGCTTTTGCAAGTCTTCACGGGTAAACGCCTGCGGCAATTCGTAAACCTGCAACGAGTCGTCGATAGGCTTGATAGGCCTTGCCACCAAACGAGATCTGCCGTGCGACAAAAGCATTCTTTGATATTCGATGCTTGCGCCGCTGTCGTCGCCCGTAAGCGCGGAAGAACCGTCCTTGTTGTAGATACCCCTGCCCACTTTCGCGCCTTCCAGCTTCGGGTTGATATATTTATCGAATACCCATTGCGCGAAGTCGAGCCATACCAAAAGCGCGTACGCAAATGCGAAAAGCAACAAAACGATAATCGCGATAAGCAACATAAACGTGCCGCCGATATAGAACAAAGCGAACGGCAAAAGCGCGATAAGCCCAAAGAAAATGGTTTGCGGCAACGTACCGATCGTCATCAAGAACGCGTTGCGGAGCATCTTTAAAAAGGTGAGCTTGTAATTGACGCCGAGCGCGATCATCCAAAGGGACATCATCGCCGCCAAAATCAAGAAAATATAGCTCGTCACTTGGGAAACCTGCAAGAAAATCTTTTGCCATTTCCCCAGCTCGCTTACCGCAAGGTTGAAGTTGGAAAGGTTGATCATATACTTGCAAAGGAATAAAATTACCGTGAAGAACAACGCCGTTTGCAAAGCGTTTTTCACGTTGAGCTTAATCCCGCGCCAGAAATCGTTGCCGACGAAAATACCTTCCGTCCAAACCATATTACGGATAACGTACATACCGCCCGCAAGCCCTACCGCCGCAATCGTGGACGTCAACATAATACCAAGCAAAATGATGATGTCGTTGTTGTGGACAAGGGTTTCGGATACGCCGTTCAATTCGGGGAAGGCGGGATAGCCGACGCCAAGGTTTGCCCCGAAAGGATAGGTGCTCGAGTTGTAATCGTTCATCATACCGTTTAATAAAAATACAAACAACAACGGCACGAAGAAAATCAACACGAGAATGTTGACTTTTACGATTTTACCGAAATTCCCCTTGAATATATCCCAAAACAACTGCCAACGGTTGGTAGGCAGCGTACTTCTTGCATATTCTTCACTCTTTTCTTTCCCTTCGAGAAGGCGGGTTACCCAACCCCTTTTTTGTTGCGCCATGAAATTTAGCTCCAAAAATAATATTATTTATTATTTATACCCCGATTTTGCGTCCGTGAAACAAGCTTAAACGGAGAAAAATTGTATTTTTAACATTTTACTACAAATTTACAATTATTTCAAGGGAATTGCGGGAAAAAATCAAATTATTTCACATAATTTTTTCAAAAGAGCGAAAAAACGCCGAAATATCCCGCTTTTTTCTTTGACATTTTATCGTCCGTATGATAAAATAAGCTCGTTAAATAGAGGAGCGGACGAACAAGAGTACCACTCGCTACGATAAAAACACGGACAGGTTTTTAGGCGAGTCGGGAAAGGGTATCTCCGCCGAAGCGCAAACCCCGTCCCCTTGCGCTGGGCATACGGAATAAGAGCCGTGTGACTGTCACCGCACGTGAAGAGCTATTTAGTTTTTATTGATATTTTTTCGTATCGATACTTAAAAACGCTTTTTACGACGGGAAATTCCCGTCTTTTATTATTTTATCTCGTTGGCTTTTTTTGCCACAAAAGGAGAAGATTATGAAAAAATTTAACGTAGGCGTCATCGGCGCGACGGGTATGGTCGGGCAACGTTTTATGTTGCTCCTTGAAAACCACCCTTGGTTCAACGTCACCGTTTTAGCGGCTTCCGCTCGTTCGGCAGGCAAAACCTACGAAGAAGCCGTAGGCAACAAATGGGCTTTCGATTGCGCAATGCCCGAAAAGTATAAAGCTATGGTCGTTATGGACGCGGAAGCGGATATGGCTGCAATCGCAAGCAAGGTTGATTTTGTTTTTTGCGCGGTCAATATGGGAAAAGAGCAAATCCGCGCTTTGGAAGAAAAGTACGCAAAGGCGGAAATCCCCGTCGTATCCAACAACTCGGCGCACCGCTTTACCGCGGACGTACCGATGGTCATTCCCGAAATCAACCCCGAACACGTGGAAATTATTTCCGCGCAAAAGGCTCGTTTGGGCACGAAACGCGGCTTTATCGCCGTGAAGTCCAACTGCTCGTTGCAATCGTACGTTCCCCTTTTGCACCCTTTAAAGACGTTCGGTATTCAAGAAGCGGCGGTTTGCACCTATCAAGCCATTTCGGGCGCAGGCAAAACCTTTACGACGATGCCCGAAATTTTGGATAATATCATTCCGTATATCGGCGGCGAAGAAGAAAAGAGCGAAAAAGAACCCCTTAAAATTTGGGGGCATATCGAAAACGGCGAAATTGTGTCCGCTTGCTCCCCCGCCATCACGGCGCAGTGCTTGCGCGTACCCGTTTCCGACGGGCATACCGCGGCTGTGTTCGTAAAATTTGACAAAAAGCCGACCAAGGACGAAATTTTGTCCGCGTGGGCAAACTTTAAGGGTGTTCCGCAGGAATTAAAGCTTCCTTCCGCGCCCGAACAGTTTTTGCAATATTTCGAAGAAGACAACCGTCCCCAAGCCAAGCTTGACAGAATGGCGGGCAACGGTATGAGCGTTACGGTAGGCAGACTTCGCGAAGATACCGTATTCGATTATAAATTCGTCGGGCTTTCCCACAACACGCTGCGCGGCGCGGCAGGCGGCGCTGTGTTGCTTGCGGAATTGCTTGCAGCAAAGGGTTATTTCGACTAAATTTTTATTTTTGCACAACAAACTCAAAGGGAGAATACAATACAATTATGAAAGGATTTTTCAAAGGCAGCGCAACCGCGCTTATTACGCCCTTTAATGAAACGGGGGTAAATTACGAAACGCTCGGTCAGCTTATCGAACACCAAATCGCAGGCGGCACGGACGCCATCGTATTTTTGGGTACGACGGGCGAGCCTTCCACCATGTCTTTCGCGGAAGAACACGTATTGATGGAATACGCCGTGAACAAGGTGAACAAGCGCGCGAAGGTTATTTTCGGCTGCGGCAGCAACAACACCGCGGACGCCATTATGACCGCGCAAAAAGCGGAAAGCTATGGCGCGGACGGACTTCTTGCCGTCACCCCCTATTACAACAAATGCACCCAAAACGGTTTGGTCGCATATTACAAAGCCATTTGCGAAGCCGTATCCATTCCCGTCATCGCTTACAACGTTCCCGGTCGTACGGGGGTTGAAATCCAGCCCGCTACGATGGCGAAAATTGCGGAAATCCCCAACATTGCGGGCATCAAGGACGCAGGCGGCAATATGAGCAAAACGATGGAAACACTCCGTCTTGTTCGCGAAAAATGCGACGTGTATTCGGGCGAAGACGCGCTCAACTTCCCCATCCTTGCGGCTGGCGGCGTAGGCGTTATTTCCGTTTTGTCCAACGTTGTTCCCGCAAAGGTGAAAGAGCTTTGTTCTTTGATTGAAGCGGGCGATTTGAAGAGCGCTATCGCGTTAAACGATAAGCTTTTGCCCTTGGCAAACGCTTGCTTTGTCGAAGTCAACCCTATCCCCGTAAAGGAAGCGATGAACCTTTTGGGCTTTGACGCAGGCACTCCCCGCGCGCCCTTGACGGAAATCGAACCGCAAAATAGAGAAAAACTTGTTGCCGCTATGCAAAACTTCGGTTTGGGGGTAAAGGCATGAGCGTAAGAATTATTCTTTGCGGCGCGTGCGGTAAAATGGGCGGCAACGTTTTGTCCTTGCTGGAAAACGACGAGAACGCAACGGCGGTTTGCGGCGTGGATTTATACCCGCGCGAAATCGGCATTCCCGTTTATAAATGCTTTGGGGATATAAAAGAAGAAGCAGACGTCATCATCGACTTTTCGTCCCCTATCGGCTTGAAAGAACGCTTGGATTATGCCAAGGAGAAAAAGCTCGGCATTGTGCTTGCCGCTACGGGCTTTGCCAAGGAAGATTTGGATATGGTTGCCGAATATTCCAAGGACGTAGCCATTTTTAAGACGGCAAACCTTTCTTTGGGCGTCAATTTGATGCAAGCGCTTTGCAAGGCGGCTGCGGAAGTTTTGGGAGACAATTTCGACGTAGAAATCGTAGAAAAACACCATAACTTGAAAAAGGACGCGCCCAGCGGCACGGCTTTGATGCTCGCAGATACCATCAACGAAGCGTTCGCGGGCGAAAAACGCTACGTAAACGGTCGCGACGGTATCGTCGGCGCGCGGGAAAAGAATGAAGTCGGTATGCACGCTGTCCGCGGCGGTACGATCGTAGGCGAACACGAAGTTATTTTTGCAGGCGAAGACGAGATTATTACCATCTCTCACAGCGCGAGAAGCAAGCGTGTTTTTGCCGTCGGCGCAATCCGCGCGGCGAAGTATTTATCGCAAAAAGGGGCAGGCATGTACGAGATGAAGCATCTTTTGGCGGATGAAAAATAAGAATTAGAGAATATGTTTTATATACAAAACGCCGAGCGTTGGAACTTCTCCACGCTCGGCGTTTTGCTTTGTCTTTTATCAAATATTTTCACTCTCTTTTTGCGTCGTTTAGCATTTTTTCGACTTGCTCGGGCGTACATTTATAATCCCCGTCCCCGCTTCGATAATACGTGCCAAAAATCGGATTTTCGCCGATATACACGGGCTTTTGCTTGCGTGTGGCGCGCGGCACGCGAATAACCACGATTTCTTTGCCATCTACTTCTTCCACCGCTACGTCCTTGGGCTTTAAGAGATTTTTATTAACCACGCGCGGGTTGTTTACCAAATCTAAAAACTGCGCGATTAAACGCTGCGGGTCGGGCAAATCCACGGGATATAAGCGTTTATCCTTCTTGTTTTCCGCTACGCCGAGCAAAATAACACCACCGCCCGTATTCGCAAAGGCGGAATAACTTTCCCAAATGCTGCGCGGCAAACCGCCAACCGCTTTTTTGGCTTCGATACGGTTGTTTTCGCGGTATTTATGCAGTTGGCTAAACATCTTTCCCATATCTTTATTATACTGATTTTTTTGCATTTGTCAAGGGGCTATTTTCCGTCAGGACAGCGAAACGTCCAAAATCATCATCAAAACAAAGCCGATTATCGCGTCCCAAGCACCTATGCTACGCCCGCGATCCCCCGCTTCGCACGTATCAGGCAATAAATCCTGCGCGACAACGTAAATCATCGCGCCAGCGGCAAAAGCGAGTAGCCACGGCAACGAAAAAGCTACGTATGCGGCAAAAATACAGCCCAAAACCGCAAAAATCGGTTCTACCGCGCCGCTTGCCAAGCCGTAAAGGAAGGCTTTGTGTTTGCTTTTTAAGGTAGCGCGCATAGGTAATGCAACGGCAGCGCCTTCGGGAAAGTTTTGGATACCGATACCTATCGCTACGCCCAATGCGGATAAAAACGCCGCTTGCGTACCGATTGCCCACGCGTTTCCAAAGGCAAACCCAACGGCTAAGCTTTCGGGAATATTGTGCAAGGTGACCACAAAAAAACAAACGCCTTGTCTTCGCGTCGCCCAATCCACTATTTTTATGGCTTGTCGGAAGCAGTTTATCCAATATCCAAAGCAACGCCGCACCCAGCAAAAATGAGATGGAAATGGGAATGAACGCGTACCTGCCCCAGCCATTTTGCAATTTTTCGAAAGCGGGCAACAATAAAGACCACACACTTGCGGCAATCATAACCCCCGAAGCAAGGCCTAAAAATATGGCGTTGATTTTTTTGGAAAATTCTTTTTTAAAGCAATAAACAAGCGCTGCGCCAAGCGTTGAAGAAAGAAAAATAAACCCTATCCCAAGGGCAGTAATCGTAAAAAAACACATTTTATCCCTCACGTTTTTCGTTTTGTAAGTTGGTTTCCCCTTATTATTCAATATATGAAAAGCGCGAAAAAATGCGTGCGAGAAAAAAGTATTTTGAATTTGTTTTTTTACGTGAAAATGAATTGACTAATGCAAAATAATTTGATATAATGACCTATGTTGACGAGGCGTAGCGCAGCTGGTAGCGCGCAGCGTTCGGGAGCAACACAATGGGTTTCCCTTGGTTGATTTTCCAAATCGCTGAATGCCTTGAAAAACCTGACAATTTCGTCAGTACAACTTAATGAAAAAATCCCGAAATGAGTGGTTTGACCACATGTTTGACCACTTACGAAAAAAGCCAAATCGAGGCGTAGCGCAGCTGGTAGCGCGCAGCGTTCGGGACACCCACAAGGGCTTTTCTTGGTAGATTTTTTCAAACCTCTGAACCCCTTGACAACACTGACAATTCGGGCGGTACACTTTTCTACAAAACGTTCGAAATAAGTGGCTTGACCACATGTTTGACCACTTACGAAAATAAACTAAAAATTGAAAAAAATCGAGGCGTAGCGCAGCTGGTAGCGCGCAGCGTTCGGGACGCTGAGGTCGTGGGTTCGATCCCCGTCGCCTCGACCAAAAATACGGTGAAACCTTACGGTTGCACCGTATTTTTTCGTCATCTGCGATGGTTGTTGCATGAAACCATGTATTACAATGGTTTCGCGTGACAAGCGCCCAAAAAACGGCGGTCTATTTTTTTCCTTTTCTTGTCGGCTCGAGAAAACTCTGCTCTTCGAGCAGATGCCCTTCGCCTTATTCAAGAAAAAAACCTTGCAAAGAGAAAAAAAATATGTTATACTATCATAAAAAACAAGAGACGAAAAGATATGCTAAAAAATAAATATTATAAGGAAATCTTGATATTATATAAGAATGTTGTTTCAGAATTCTTAAAATTGTGTTCAAATTACAATTTAGTCACATATAAAATTAATGAATATGAAACAGTTATAGAAA
>JBGVRC010000158.1:0-6515 GCA_045128055.1 Candidatus Scatosoma sp.
AAGCTGAAAAAGCGGAACGTGAAGCTGTGGAAGCAGCTGCAAGAGCGGAAGAAGAAGCTCGTATTGCGGCGGAAGAAGCGGCGAAAGCGGCGGCGGAAAAGGAAAAAGCCGAACAGGCGGCCGTAGCTCCCGAAGAAACGGAAAAACCCAAAAAGAAGACGACCAAGAAAAAGGCGGCGGAAGAAGTAAAAGCGGAAGAACCTGCAAAGGAAAGCGCGGAAGAAGCGAAGACGGAAGCTGCGCCCGTAGAAACGGAAGCGAAAGCAGAACCGAAAGTAGAGCCGAAGGCGGAAGAACCCGCAACGGAAAAAGCGGAAGAACCCGCGCAAGAAGCTCCCGTAAAGGAAGCTCCTGCAAAGGAAGTGCGTACTTTTGTACCCAAAGCGCCCGCTGCTCCCGCAGCGCCCCGCGCGCCGAGATATTTCCGCAACGGTCAAGAACAAGGGGTATACGTAGCGAAGCCCGGTACGGAAAACAATGCGACGGCATCGACGTTCCGTCCCCGTCCCGCTGGCGATAAGCCCGCGCGTCCCGTTGGCGATAAGAAATTTACACCCAAGCCTATGGGGGCAAAGCCTGCTCGTCCCGCGGGGGAAGCGCCCGTTGCGCCCGCTATGCCCAGCAGAGAAAAATCCTTCTCCGCGCCCGCAAAGAAAAAGACGTTTGAAAAGACGTACAGCGAAAAGAAGCCTATGTCCAAGCGCGATTTGATGCGCCAACAAGGTATGACGGTGGAAGATTTTGACGAAGATAAGAGCGGTTATAGAAAGGTACGCTCGCCCAAGAAGCAAAAGCGTCAAGAAATCCCCACGATTAAAATTGAACACGCAGTCGTTACGACGCAGGATATTCCCTTGAAAGTGCTTTCCGAAAAGCTCGGCGTTTCCGCGGTGGAAATCACCAAGCGTTTGTTTAAGGAAGGGATTATGAAAGGCATCAACGATTCCATCGATTACGACAACGCGGCGCTTTTGGCGGCGGATATGGGTATTGATTTGGAATACAAGCCCGAAAAGACGGCGGAAGACGTTTTGATGGCTACGGTATCCGACGAAGATACGAGCAAGCTTGTAGAACGCGCGCCCGTCGTTACGGTTATGGGTCACGTTGACCACGGTAAAACTTCCCTTTTGGATAAAATCCGCGCTACGTCCGTCACCAGCGGCGAAGCAGGCGGTATTACGCAAAGCATCGGCGCGTACACGGTTACGGCGAAAGGCAAACAAATCACTTTCATCGATACCCCCGGTCACGCGGCGTTTACGGCTATGCGCGCGCGCGGCGCGCAGGTAACCGACGTGGTTATCTTGGTTGTTGCTGCGGACGACGGCATTATGCCCCAAACGGTGGAAGCCATCAATCACGCAAAGGCGGCAAACGTGCCTATCATCGTTGCGATGAATAAGATGGATAAATATGAAATCAATCCCGACAGAGTAAAGCAAGAGCTTATCGAGCACGAGCTTGTTCCCGAAGAATGGGGCGGCGAAACGATGGTTGTTCCCGTGTCCGCAAAGACGGGTATGGGTATCGACGATTTGCTTGACGCGGTCAACTTGGTTGCGGAAATGCAAGAACTCAAAGCCAACCCCGACCGTCAGGCAAAGGGTACGATTATCGAAGCGAAGCTGGACAAGGGCAAAGGCCCCGTTGCAAGCATCATCGTACAAACGGGTACTTTGAAGACGGGCGACAACATTATTTCCGGTACGACGATGGGGCGTGTGCGCGCTATGTTCGACGACAAGGGCAGACCCGTCAAGAGCGCAGGCCCGTCCATAGCTGTATCCATTTTGGGCTTTGAAGACGTGCCCAACGCAGGGGACAGTATTATGGCGGTTGACCAATCGCTTATGAAGCAGGTACAAGAAGAAAGAAAGAACCGCGAACGTGAAAATATGATTAAAGAACAGAGCCGCGTTTCGCTTGACGATATTTTCGCGCAAGTGGAAGAAGGAAAGATGAAGAATCTTAACCTTATCGTAAAAGGCGACGTGCAAGGCAGCGTAGAAGCGGTGAAACAGTCTTTGGAAAAGCTCACCAACGAAGAAGTACGCGTGAAGGTTATTCACTCGGCGGCGGGCGCAATCAACGAAGGGGACGTTATGCTTGCGGACAGCGCAAATGCGATTATCATCGGGTTCAACGTTCGTCCCGATACCAAGGCGAAGAAGCTCGCGGAAACGTCTAAGGTGGACGTAAGAAGCTACCGTATCATTTACGAGCTTTTGGACGATATGGAAGCGGCGTTGAAGGGTATGCTTGCTCCTAAGCTTAAAGAAATTCTTACGGGTAAGTGCGAAGTTCGCCAAACGTTCAATATCACGGGCGCAGGCACGATTGCAGGTTGCTACGTTATCGACGGTAAGATTGTGCGCGGCGGTAAGCTTCGTATTTATCGTGAAGATATTATGATTTGCGAAGGCGGCGTGAAGCAGTTGAAGCGTTTTAAAGACGACGTGAAGGAAGTCAACTACGGTTATGAATGCGGTTGCGCGATCGACGGCTTTAATGAAATCCGCGTTGGCGATATTATCGAATGTTACGTTACGGAGGAAATCAAAGCGTAATGAAAGTGTCGAGAACTTCCCGATTGAACGGGGAATATCAAAAGGAAATCAGCGAAATTATCCGCCGTATGAAGGACAGAACGCCCGAATTGAAAGGGTTGGTGTCCGTTACGGAAGCGGACGTTGCGCCCGATTTGAAAACGGCGATTATTTACGTGAGTATTTATGGCAAAGGGGAAGCGGAAACCAAGCGTTCTTTTGAAGTTTTGCAGGAAAACGCAGGCTTTATCCGCCACGAGCTTTCGCAAGTAATGCGTATGCGTACCGTGCCTGCTTTGACGTTCCGTATGGATAAAAGTATGGTTTACGGCGCGAAAATGGACGAGCTGTTTAAGAAAATCAGCTATTCTACTCCTGCGGAAGAAAATAGCGAAGACGAAAACGAATAAAAAAAGGGAAAAACGCGTATTGTTACGCGTTTTTCGTTAAAAAAGGGCTATGGAATATACTTTGGAACAAATTGCAAATAGAATAAAGTCGGCGAAGAGCGTTTTAATCGTTTCGCATATGCGTCCCGACGGCGACGCGTGCGGAAGCGCTTTGGCGCTTTGCTATGCCCTGAAAAAAATAGGCGTAGGCGCGGAAGTTTGCATTGAATCGGATATTCCGTCCAACCTTGTTTTTGTTGACGGCATAGCGGACGTCGGAAAAAAGCCGAAAAAAGAATACGATTTATTCGTGGCTGTGGATTGCAGCGATGAACAGCGTTTGGGGGCGTTGAGCGAAGAGTTTTACCTTGCCAAGCGCAAAAAAATCGATACGGTGAATATCGACCACCACGTATCGAATACACGCTTTGCCAAATACAATTACGTGCGTTCCTGCGCGTCGAATTGTATGAATATTTCTATGCTCATCGCGTACCTGGGTGCTCCGTTTGATAAAAAAATTGCGGAATGCTTGATGCTTGGGCTTATGACGGATTCGGGGAATTTTTCCCACGACGACGTGGACGAAGAAGCGTTTTTGCTTGCGGCGAAGCTGGTAAAGCTTGGCGTGGACGTTCGCCTTTTCAATTATAATCTTTTTAAAAAACAATCGAAGGCGCGTGCGGCTTTGTATGCGCGTGTGATGAGCAAAATCCGTTATTATCACGACGATAGATTTGCTGTAATTGTGATTACGGGGCAAGCTATGGCGGAGTGCGGGGCGGACCAAACGATGACGGAAGGGTTTGTCGACTTTCCGTTGAACGTAGATAGCGTGGAAGTAGCGGCTTCCTTAATGGAAGTAAAAAAGGGGCAATATCGCATTTCCTTGCGCTCGAAAACGTATGCGGACGTCAACAAAATTGCAGGCGTATACGGCGGCGGCGGACACGTGCGCGCGGCGGGGTGTATGCTCTTTGGCGACGTGGAAGAAGTTTTAGACAAGCTTTCTTACACCGTTTCACAATATTTAGAATAATTTCTCATTTACCCGCTGAAAAGCGGGTATTTTTTTGCTTGTAACCACTACAAAAGTAACAAACATAGTAATATTGTTACAACTGTGACATAATATTGCTATGAAAGAAACGTTTGCCGAAAGATTAAAAGAGTTGAGAACGGAAAAAGGTTTAGGACAGGAAGCTTTGGCGCAGGAGTTGGGGCTGAGCCACGGTATTATCAGCCTTTGGGAAAACGGGCTGCGTGAGCCGAAGATGTCTAATCTGATTTTGTTGGCGAAATATTTTGACGTGACCATAGATTATTTGGTTGGGTTGGAAGATTGATTACGTAAGAAAAAGGGGAAGAATGTGGAACAGACGGAAAAGGAAAAGATAGCGAAGCTGTTTAATTTCCGTCCGATATTCTTCTTGGCGGTATCCCTTTGTATGGGGATATTTTTTGCTTTTTTATATAAAATATACGACGCGTCTTTATGGTGGTTTTGTGTTTTGCTGCCTATCATAGGCGCGTCTTTTTGTTTTTGCGGCACAAAGCGAAGGATTTTTCGGGCGATGGCTTGGTGGGGCGCGCTTTTTCTGTTCTTTTCGTTTGGATTTTTCGCTTTCTATGCGCAGGTTCGTCGGTTTGAAGGCGCGGAGCAATACAACGGGGAATATATTATCATAGGTACGGTAATAGAAAAAGAGAAATCTAAGTATGATACGCGCTTGCTTTTGGACGATATTTTTATCGATGAAAAAGAGCAAAATAAAAAACTCAACGCGTACCTGCCCCTATCTTTTTATGAAAATATAGCGTTTGGCGATGAAATTATCATCGTTGGAAATTTACGGACGAATACGGAATTATTTGACGAATACGGTTTTGCTTCCTATCAAGTTGGCGAAAATATAGCATATAGCTGTTACGCGGCGGATTGCTTGGTTGCCGATAATAAAGCGGACGTGTTGTTGTGGGCGCGAAACCGTATGCAAACGCGTATAGAAAGGGGTATGGACGAAGATAGCGGAGCGGTGACGCTTGCTCTTTTAACGGGGAATACTTCGCAAATGGACAGGGAATTGCTGGATAATATGCGTTACGGCGGCATAGCCCATATTTTCGCCGTATCGGGGTTGCACGTAGGCGCGCTGTACGCTTTTTGCTTGTTCTTGTTGCGTAAAACCAAGCTTGGGGAGTTGCCGAAAGTGTGGAAAGTGGCTTTGGTTGCCGCCGTTTTATTGTTTTACGGCGGGATATGCGGGTTTTCGCCGTCGATTATCCGCGCGGTTACGCTTTGTTTGGTGGCGTATTCTGCAAAGCAACTGCTTTCGTCTATCGACTTTTTAGAAATACTTGGTTTTTCCGCAATCGTTATTCTATTTTTATCGCCCGTGGATTTGTTTAACGTGGGGTTTCAGCTTTCCTTTTCCGCTTGTCTTGGAATCGTGCTTTTACAAAAACGGATAGGGCAGGTATGCGTTGAAATAGGAAAAGTGTGTAAAAAGGCGTTGTTTAAAAGGCGCGCGGACCAAGCCCAAGACGGCTTGGACGACAACGTTTTGCCCTTGACCCTGCCAAAGCGATTGGCGCGGTCGGTTGCGTCCGTTTTGTCCGTGAGTTTGGCGGCGCAAATAGGAACTATGCCCATTCAGTTGGCGCGTTTTGGGTATATTTCGGGCTGGGGCTTGCTGTTGAACGTGTTTTTCGTGCCGCTTATCAGCGCGGCGTTTGCTTTTTTGTTATTATTCGCCGTGATTGCGTGCGTGTTGCCCGTTGGGGCGAGCGGCGTGGTTTTGTATTTGCCAAACGTATTTTGGTCGGCGGTTTTGCTGTTGTTTGAAGCGGTGGATTTTTCAAGCTTTGCTTTGGTAGGTTGGCAGGCGACTTGGCAGGCGTGCGTTTGCTATTACGGCGGCTGTGTGTTTGCGACGGATAAATTATATTTATCCGCGGTTTATAAACGGGTGGGCGGAGCGCTTTGTTTTTCTTGCTGTATTTTCCTGTTTTTGATGGGGAATTTATAAGCAAATTTGTGGGAAATCCTTGCTTTTTTGCATAGAAAGTGTTATAATACAAGAAAATGGGGGGCGAAGCGATGAAATACGTGGATTTTAAGCAATTTACGGACGCAAACGGCGCTATGCCCATTTATCTTTTCGAAGGGGAAGAAGGATATTTTCGGAAAAAGGGCGAAGCGCTGTTAAAGGCGAGATTTTTACAAGAGCCTACCTTAGATTACGTTTCCTTTGACGGGAGCGCTTTAAAAGGCGAGAAAATGAAGGCTTTGTCGGACGCGGCGCGCTGTTTTCCGTTTGTGAGCGAAAAGCGGGTGGTGCGCGTGACGGAGTTTTACCCCAGCGAAAAGGATTTTGATTTGTATTTAAAGGACTTTTTTGACGATCCGCCCAGGGACGGGATTTTGATGATTGTCAACGCCGCGAAGCCGAAAACGACGGCAAACCAAGCGGCTTTATCCAAAAAAAGCAACGTTACGCACGTTGATTGCGGGCGCGCGGACGAAGAAACTATCAAAAAGTGGATTTACGTTACCTGCAAGCGCGCGGGTGTGTAC
>JBGVRC010000159.1:0-3680 GCA_045128055.1 Candidatus Scatosoma sp.
GACGGTAGCGTAAAAACGGACGTAACCGCGCCCAAGGAAGTAAAAATTGTATAAAAAGCCGAAAAAAGAGTGTATTTTTACGATCTTTTTTTACAATTTTTTTTGGTAAAAGGAAAAATATTGAAAAATACTAAATGAAGGGGGCAGGTATGCGATGAAACGGTTTTTTGTGTGGATAATAAGCGTTTGTTTTCTTCTTTTTTTAGGATTTTCTATACCAAGCGTGACGGCGAGCGCAGACAGCGGTCCGAAACCGTCTATCAACGTGACGGTGGCGAATATGCGGGAAACGGAGTGCTACGCTACGCTCTTATCTTCGCGCGAGCGTTACGGCCCGTATTCGGCGTATAGCGAAAATGGCGACGTCTATGGGGATACTTACTATAAAGACTACGCGCCGTCGGAAGAAATTTTTATGCGTTTCGTGCAATATCAAGACGTAGACGGATATTATTTTTTAGGTCCGATTTGGGAAGTGGAAAACGGGGAACCCTTTACGTGGGGATATTATCCACCCACCCCGTTTAAGGCGCTTTTTTACTTTCCGCAGGAAGACTATTTTGTGGTGAGCCAAGTGTACGAGCGGTACGCTTTTGATAGCTATTTCGAAGCGGATTTGTTTGATACGGGTTTTACTCAAAACGTGATTTCTTTGCGTAAAACGGCGCTCGCAGGGCAAAACTTATGGAAGGAAGCTTTGGGCTTGCTTGGTAGAATTGCCTTAACCCTTTTCCTGGAAGTGGGCTTGGCTTTCGCCTTTAAAATTTGGAAGAAAAAGCCCTTGTTTTTTATCGGCGGGGTCAACGTGGCTACGCAACTGCTGTTGAATATATTGCTAAACGTAAAAGCGTATTTCAACGGCGCAGTCACCATTCCGTTCTATCTTTTATTAGAACTTTGCGTGTTTGCGGCGGAAGCCGCTCTATACTGTGTGTTTATGCGCAAAATGGGGGCAAAACGCAAGAACGCAACTTGGATTTTATACGCGCTGGCGGCAAACGTGCTTTCGCTGATTGCGGGCTTGTTTTTATCTCCGCTCTATCCCGCTATATTTTAACAACAACGCAAAACGAGCTCTCGCGAAGAGAGCTCGTTTTATATAAGAAAAGGACGGGTGTTCCGTCCTTTTACGCCCTAAAAATAGGGGAATATTTAAAAGAAATCCGCCTGTGCCGCACTTCGGCAAAAGGTGAACCCGCTAAAAAGCAGGTGGGTGCCGCATCTTGACGCGTCGGACTTTCCGAAAATCAGACCTTGCCTATCGCCACGAATAACCGCTCCCGAATATATAATGTGGATTCCGCAAATAAGCCGAACTCCGAACACCGCAGATTTAACTTCATTATACACGCAAAACAAAGCTTTGTCAACGGAATGAACGGGGTAAAAAATGCGAAATTATGGAAAAATTTTTTATTCGTTCGCGTTCAGCTTTTGTAAAAAAGCAAAAATTTCTTTTTCAAAAGGCAAGCCGAACCGTTTATCGGGAACTTCCAAGGCGGAGCGGCGAATACAAGCCGCCGCGAAATCGGAAGCCAAGCGAATGGCGGTTTCTTCCGATGTTTTTCTTGCTAAACAGCCTACGAAAGCGGAAGCGAACACGTCGCCCGCGCCGCAGAAAAAGCCGGCTACGTTCTCGTGCGCGTACGTATAAGCGTTGCCTTTTTCGTCTGCGTAAGCCACCGTTACGTCGCCGCCGTCTACAATCCCCGTAATAATGGGCTTAGGGCAAAGCTTGGACAGCGATAAAACCGCTTGCGTTGCGGTTTGCTTCGTTAAGGGATAGGGCAAACCCGTCAAATAACAGGCTTCGGTGACGTTGGGTAAAATATAATCGGCTTGCTGGCACAAGGCTTTCATTTTGTTTACGTACTCGTCCGTAAAGCCGGCGTACAGCTTGCCGCTGTCGCCCATAACGGGGTCTACGACGAAAACGCCGCCGTCCGCAAGAAATTCTTTTTTAATATTTTCCACCATTTCGATTTGCGAAATGTTGCCCAAATATCCGCTGTAAATAAAATCGAATTGAACGCCAAGCGATTTCCAGTGCCGTAAAATAGCGGGGATATCTTCGCTGCAATCCCGAAAAGTATAACCCGTAAACCCGCCCGTGTGGGTAGAAAGCAGAGCGGTGGGCAAAACGTTGCATTCGACGCCGCAAGCGGAAATGATGGGCAGAGCCGCCGTCAATGAGCATTTTCCGATGCAAGATACGTCGTTGATAGCCAAAACGCGCATAGTTTTTGTCCTTGTAAAGAAAAATTTGATAAATCTATTATAAAATTCTTGCTTTTTTTTGTCAAACGGATTAAAATAGATAACGTAAAAAAATAAAAAAAATGCGCGCGTATATGCGATTGCGGAAAAAGCGCGCGTTACGAGGTAGAAAAATGTTTATTACGGGCGAAAAGAAAAACAAAACCGTATCCTTTGCGGATTTTGAAAAGTACGAAGACCAAATCGTCACGATTACGGGTACGATTCACAATATCCGTATGATGTCCGACTTTGCATTTGTCATTGTTCGTACGGCGAGAGAGACGATTCAATGCGTTTATGCAGAATCTTTTTCTGATTATCGTATGGGCGAAGACGTTAAAGAAGAATGCGCTGCAAAGGTGACAGGTAAAGTAGTGGCAGGGGAAACCAAAGACGGCAGCAAGCGTTACGAATTGCAAATCCACAATATCGAACTCTTGTCCCATCCTGCAGAAATTCCCCCCGTTGTTATCACGAAAAAGCAAGTAAACTGCGATTTGTCGACCAAGCTCGACTATCGCCCCGTTACCTTGCGTAACCCTAAAGAACGTGCTATTTTTAAATTGCAAGAAGGTATTGCACGTGGGTTTAGAGAATATTTGACGAAGGAAGGCTTCACCGAAATTCGTTCCCCGAAAATCAACTTTGCGGGTGCAGAAGGCGGTACCAACGTGTTTAAGCTTGACTACTTCGGTAAGCAAGTATACCTTGCACAATCTCCCCAGCTTTACAAGCAGGCTTTGGTTGCGGTATACGAAAGAGTGTTTGAAATTGCGCCCGTTTTCCGTGCGGAACACCACGACACCAGCCGTCACTTAAACGAATACATTTCCATGGACTTTGAAATGGGCTTTATCGAATCCTTCGAAGACATTATGGAAATGGAAACAGGGGTTTTGAAATATATCATGAACCTTTTGAAGACGGAATACAAAAATGAAGTGGAACTTCTTCATATCGATATTCCTGAAATCAAGGAAATCCCCGTAATTAAGTTTATGGACGCAAAAGAAATTTTGATGAAGAAGTTTAAATATCAACCTACCGATATGAAAGACTTTGACCCCGAAGAAGAACAGCTTTTGGGTAAGTATGCGAAGAAGGAATTCAACTCCGACTTCATCTTCGTCACCCATTATCCTTCCAAAAAGCGTCCTTTCTATACGATGGACGATCCCGCTGACCCCGAATATACCTTGTCTTTCGACCTTTTGTTTAGGGGCTTGGAAATCACGTCGGGCGGTCAACGTGTACACGATTACAACGAACAGGTTGCCAAGATGGAAAAGCTCGGCATGAACCCCGAAGAATTCGCTACCTACTTAATGCTTCATAAATACGGCGCGCCTCCTCACGGCGGTCTTGGCTTGGGGTTAGAACGTCTTACGATGCACCTTCTTGGCGCAAAGAACGTACGTGAA
>JBGVRC010000160.1:0-4768 GCA_045128055.1 Candidatus Scatosoma sp.
GATAACGCCCGTAACGGTGTACGAACCGCTTGCCGATTCACCGTCTTTCAAAGCGTAAAGCTGATTAAGAATGGTAGCCGCATCATCAGGCGTTTCGGGCGTGGAGCTGGAATCTTCTACGTCCGAGCCGCCGCCCGCAGGGGGTACGTACGTACCGTTGCTTGCAATCATAGACGGGGTGCTGATATTGCTGGGAATTTCTTTTCCAAACAACATCCAAGCGTATTCGGGATAGTCTACGAATACGTTTCTCGTGCCCGTAATAGCTTGTACAGCGTCGTTTCTACCCATTTCCCAGGTATCTACGGGGTCTTCTTGCATCCATTTAAGAAGAACGTTAAGGTTTTCTATAACGCCGCCCGTTCCAAAAATATCATTGCTATTATACGAGCCCGTATTGGTGCAACCCCAACGGGTGTATACGTACAATACAATTCTCGCGCAGTCTCCGCGAAGATTTTGCCCCAAGCCGTTGGGATCGTAATAGCCGCTGCTTTCGCCGTATGCTTTATTACCGCGGCTGCCGTTTTCACTCGTTGCGGTGGGACGAAGCATCATAATATCATTTTCGCCGTTACCCGCATTATCCCCTTTACTGTTCGGCCACGTGTGTTCTCTGTTCCACGTAGAACCGCCGTCCCAAGCACCGTTGATTTGGTTTGCGGAATAGAAAGAAGATATGTACGAGCTGTTATTGTTTACGCAATCGGTGTAGCGGAACAGGTCTCTCGTAGCGCTATAACTGGTTTCATACGTTTGCTTACTGGACATCAACTCTTTCAAAGATTTGTACAATGCGCTGTTGGTAGCCGTGGAGTACGACGTACCGCCTGCCTTGGTAGAAAGCTGGTCGAACGTATACGAACCCGTATAGAAATCTTCCGCATACGAAGTAAGGAAGGTACACGCTTCATCACGCGCGCCCCAATTCTTCACATACTTACCCGACTTCTGATAGACAACGTCGCTCGCTTTCGTATAACCCGTAGCGTTACCCTTTAAGTCCGCCGCGTCCGCTACTTTCGTTGTGCTAATAGCAAACGCAGATACCGTTGCCAACGCCACAAAAGACAAAAGCAAAGAAATTTTCTTAAATGCCTTCATAAAAAAAGCTCCTTCTATATTGTTTTTTACAACATTGCTCATTGTAACACATTTTTTCTAATTTTACAAGCAAAAAGATGGCGTTATGCACATATTCTTAATCAAACACGTGACAAGCCGTTAAAATTTGCGAGTTTCGTTCTCGCATTTTTTCCATATCGAAATCAAAACGATAATCTTGTATTTCTTTTTCTTGCAACGTAATCAAGGACATATTTCTTTCTACCAACGATAATTTTGCCACGACGCTTTGCCGAGCCTTGGGCGGTAAAAATTCCAAATCCAGACTTTGCAAAGCAGTGAAAGAAGGACAGTTTTCCACAATTTGCGCCGCGCGCTTTTTTCCGATGGACGGCACGCCGTTGATATTATCCGCCGTATCTCCCGTCAATGCTTTGTACAAGGCGTAACGACTTGCGTCAAAACCAAACTCCGTATAAAACGCCTGCTTGTCTACAAGCTTAGTTTTATCGCCACGATAGCGAATAACGGACACGTTTTTATCGATTAGTTGGAAAAAGTCGCTGTCGTAAGAAGCAATAAAGACTTGTCCATTCCCCTTTTCTTTCAAGGCAATCGACGCAATCAGGTCGTCCGCTTCCATTTGACAAGAATCCAGCGTACAAACCCCTAAATATTGCAAACATTCCCTTATGTATTCTTCTTCCCAAAAGGGAACTTCGTCCGCAGGCAAGCTCTCCCAGTCGGTATCACGATTGGCTTTATACCTATCGAACGCTTGTTTTCTTTCTTCCGCACAATCGCAGTCAAACACTACGATACAACCGTTGATTTGATACGTTTTTATCATTTTTTGCAACGCGGAAACAAAGCCAAGCGTCGCGTGAATGGTTCTGCCCCGTTTGTTGTATATTTTAGCGGGAATGCCGTAAAACATTTGAAATAATAAATTATTCCCGTCTACGATTAAAAGTCTATTCTTTTGCATTTTTATCCTTTTCCCCACCCTTCAACGCAGGAAAAAAATTACGCACGGGCTTCGCATAATAAAGCGCGCCAAACAACGCCACCGCGCAAACCGCGCAACAGCCGCCTTGTAAGATATTAAAGGGTATGCCCGTAGCGGCCGCCGCAAAGCCGTAAAAAGCCCACTCGAAAAGGAAATAGCCTATCGCCATAAACAACTCGGCAACGCTTGCCGCTATCAAGCGCGGGATAAAGTCTATTGCTTCTTTTTTCATCACCTTTTTGCAGGCTACGTATAAATAATAGCCTATCAACGCCATACCGACTTTGATAACAGCCGTTGCAGGCGCGTAAACGGCATAACCGCTTAAAACATCCGCAAGCGCGCAACCTATCCCCGCCAACGCGCCGTATCCGCCCAAACACCAAGCAGCCGCCAGCACGAACACGTCCCCAAAATTGACGTATCCCACACCATAGGGAATGGGAATTACAATAAGATATGTAGCAATACAGCAAAGCGCCGCAAAAACCGCCGTAAATACTATTTTTTTCGTTTTATTATTCTTCATACTACTCACTACTTTAAAAAAAGATGAAAAACGCCCCGCGCAGGAGCGTTTTGTTCTTACGCCATCATAATTTCGGAAATAACGTCAAGCACTTTATCGTGACAGCCGCCGCAACCCGTAGAACAGTGGGTAATTCTTTGCACGTCTTTAAAAACTTCCATTACGTCTTCCATTTTGTTGTGGTTTTCAAGCGCGTGCTCGATGTCTTTGTAGCTTACCTGTTTACAGTTACAAATGATATAATTTTCCATAATTTTCTCCTTTTTCCTTTGTTTTATTTATATTATTTTATTTTTTGCTTAATTCTTGAACAAGCGCCTTGATTTGCGCTTTATTTTCATCCGTCATCACCGATAAAATCTTGACGTTGTTCTCGGTGAAAAGCAAGTTTTTGCATTTTTCCAGCTTAGTTTTCATCACGCGGGTCGCTACGGGAGCCCAGCTTCCGTTTTCGATAAAGCCCACCCTTTTGTTTTGGAAATTATGCTCCGCAAGATGGTCGATAAAATCCCGCATAAAGGGAAAAATTTCTCCGTTGTACGTAGTGGTTGCCAACACAATCTTGCCATAACGGAACGCGTCTTCAACGGCCTCGGACATATCCGAGCGAGCAAGGTCGGTCATAACCACCTTTTCCCCAGCGGTTTGCAAAGTTTCCGCAAGAATTTCCACTGCTTTTTTGGTGTTACCGTACACCGAAGTATAAGCGATAAACACCCCTTCGCTTTCTACGCCGTAGCTCGACCACGTATCATACAAATGAAGATAATACTCTAAGTTTTCTTGTAAAATCGGGCCATGCAAAGGACAAATGGTTTTTATCGGCGTCCCCGCAAACTTTTTTAATACGTTTTGTACTTGAACGCCGTATTTACCAACGATACCGAAATAATATCTGCGCGCTTCGCACGCCCAATCTTCGTCCGCGTCCAACGCGCCAAACTTCCCAAAACCGTCTGCGGAGAATAAAACTTCTCCCGTTTCGTCGTAGGTCATCATTACTTCCGGCCAATGCACCATAGGCGCGCCGATAAAGCGTAAAATATGCCTACCCAACGACAAGGTATCCCCTTCGTTTATCACGATTTTCCGTCCGTCAAAGTCCGTCCCGAAATAGTTTTTCATCATCACGAACGCGCGGAGCGAAGACACGATTTGCGCCGTGGGATATTTTTCCATAAAAGCGGCTACGTTTGCCGAATGGTCGGGTTCCATATGTTGCACGATGAGATAATCGGGGATACGCCCTTGTAAAACCGTTTGGATATTCTCCAACCACTCTTTTTTAAAATTTTTATCCACGGAGTCAAGCACCGCTATTTTTTCATCGGCAATCACGTAAGAATTATACGACATACCGTTAGGCACAGGATATTGCCCTTCAAATAAGTCTATCGTCCTATCGTTTACGCCAACGTAAAAAAGTTCTTTGTCTATTTTCATACCCACACCTTTATACGAGCCGTCAAAAAACGCTCTACGGGTAGTATAGCACAACTGATAGAAAAATTCAAGACTTTGCAAAAATTTTTTAAAGAAAAATTTAAAACACGCCGTTACGACGTGTTTTTATCTGTTTTATTCATTTTTCGCGGTTTCTTCGTTCTTTTCCGTCGGTCTGTTCGACCACATTCTAAACAAGGTCATAATCGGCAAAATGACCCCGCCGAGAATATTCCCGAGTACGCATATTAAAATATAGGCAACCGCCTTCCACGAAAAGCCAAGGAAAAAGCAGTATAAGGTGTTTGCAACCGAGTGGTCAAAGCCGCAAAACGCAAATACGATAATGGGGAACATAACGCCCACCGTCGTAGACAAGTTTTTACGGGGCGCATACGTACCCGCGCCGATGGAAAGGGTGATTAAAATACCGCAAATCATACCCGAAGCAAGGGCTTTTATTCCCCAATATTCCGCGTCGAGCTTTGCCTGCATCATGGTTTGCGCGCCGGGCGCAACTTGGTCCGCCAAAGGCGAATAATACACGAGCACAGCCGCAAAGAAAACGCCAAGCATATTCCCCACGAAGCAAACGGGTAATTGCCACCAATTTTTAATACCCATTTCCGGCATATAGGAAATCAAGCCCGTAAAAAGCTTCATTTCGAACATAACGATGACCAAAATACCGAGCGAAAAGAAAATAGCGCCAATAAGTCTAC
>JBGVRC010000161.1:0-1802 GCA_045128055.1 Candidatus Scatosoma sp.
AAAGATTGAAAATGCCGCTGATTCCAGAACGTAAATAATTACGTTTCATACGTTTAGCATAATTTTTTAAGCCAAAGACCGCCGATTTTTCGCTTGCTTTTTCTTCGGCGGAATACGCCTTTAAAGTAATAATTGAAGAAACGCCTTCGTGCATAAAGGAACGATGTTCGTCGTCAGCTTGCAAGACTTCTTTGTGCGTCTTTTTCAAATGCTTTCTAAACAAAGCAACCAAACCGCCAAACACCGCCCCACACACAACGTACAGCCCGGTAAAAAGCGGGTCAATCGTCAAAAGCGCAACAATAGACCCAATGCATTGCACGCACATATTGATTATAGACGGCGTAAGCCCCACCGAATACGCCGCAATTTCGTTGATATCCGAAGTTAAACGATTAAGCAATTCTCCGCTGTGGTAACCTGTAATTTTTGCATATTCCGACCGCAAAATCTTAGAAAAAGTAAGAGAACGAAGTTCCAAAACGATTTTTGCGCGTAATTTTTCCGCATAAAAAGCGTCGATAGTTTTTAAAAGAATTTTTAAAAGCAATAGACCTAATAATAAGGCGCAAAAAAACCAAAGCAATTTGTTCTCGCCGTTGGTTGCGCTATTGATGACGTATTGAACAAAATAAGCAAAGCCAAGCGAGCTAATTGTCGCCATTACCGTTAAAACGGTTAAAAGGAAAATAGACGCGCGATACGGGCGCATCATATTTTTTAACCAGAGTTTACCGTTTGCGTTTGCTTTTTTCATAACAATCCTATTTCTTCCATCCAAATATACTTAAAATTTTCTTAACGCCAGCCTTACAATTTGCTTTTAATAAAACGAAAAATCGACGAGATTTATACGTTTTTAACCTTTTTTTGACGTATCTTAAATACTTTTCGTCCGTACAGTAATAATGCTTATCTTTTCTAAAAAACTCGCTTAAAACCCCTATCACCGCGCTTTCAGGCACGTTTTCATCCGAATAGCAGTTGTCGCCGCGAATAATATATCCGTTGGGGGTAACAGACAAAACGCGGTGTAAAACGTATGCGTCGCCGCGTCTATACAAAGCTACGTCCAAAGGCTTTAAACGTTCCGTTTTCGGCAAGACGACGATGGTATCGCGGCGGTCTTTAAGCATCGGCAACATACTGACACCCGAAGTCGGCCCAACGTATTTTCCGTTATTTATTAAAACGTCTTCAATTTTTTGCTTTTCGTTATCAACCATTAGTCTACAAAACCGTTTTTCGTCAGTATATCCGCAAATTTTTGCACGTCGCTTTGCGCGAGCTCTCTTTCCACTTCATATTCAGAGCAAAGCGCGTCGATACCTTCTTCTACGCTGTGTTCTTCGGAAAAGAATTTCCATAAAAACGCGCCTGTTTCGTTTAAATTGATCATACCGTGGAATTTTTTGCTCATTTCGCCAACGGGTACGACAACGCTTTCTCCGCCGACAACACGCAATACAAATCCTTTTTTAATCTTCATTTTCTTCCACCTTTTTTCTTTTTTCTTGATAATCTTGCCCTGTGATACACGAAAAAGAAGTTTTAACCGCTTCTTCGGAAATGTCGCATTTCAATAAATACGCGGGCGTTTTGGCTATCAAATGGTCAGCCAAATCAAGGGTTGCCACAGCGGTGTCTTCTTGGTTTGGCATTAAAATTTGCAAGAACAAGCGCGAAGCCGTTTCCGCAGGAGTAAGTTTGCGGATAGAATTCTCTTTCGCTTGTTCTAAAAAGCAAAGCGCTTTTAACGGCGCTTGCCCTTTGCTTCCCCAGCCTTCTTTGCCTTGCCAAGG
>JBGVRC010000162.1:0-18012 GCA_045128055.1 Candidatus Scatosoma sp.
GACGGTAGACGTGGAATACGTCGGTGAAAACGTAGCGTATGAAGCAGGTCAAATCACTTTCTTAACGTACGGCGCAAACCTTGCGGGCGATGCAGACGGCAATATGTACGCAGTCATCGGCAATGCGTCTTGGGACGGCGGTTGGGATTGCGGCAAGGTAAGAATAGTAAGCGAAATTACGAAGGATTGCGCAGGGTTGAGAATGCAATTCGTAATGAATAGAGAAGTAGACGCATACTTCAAGATTACAAATATTAGAATTTACGAAGTAGGCGAAGAAGTGGAAGAACTTCCCGTTGAACCCGACAGCTCCGAAGAAGTAGAAAGCTCGGAAGAAATAGAATCTTCCGAAACAATCGAAAGTAGTGAAGAAGTAGAAAGCTCGGAAGAAATCGAAAGTTCCGAAGAAATCGAAAGCTCTGAAACGCCTGACGAACCCGTAGTAAATACGAGAACGGAATACGACTTCGCAACAGCGGACCAAATCGACGATTTCGGCAAGGAAAAGAACGTAAGCTATGCAATCGTAGACGGTTACTTGAAGGTGGTCGGTACGGCAGGTAGCGAAAGCACGCTTGTTCTTATTAGAGAACTGATGACTGGTATGAAAGTGACGGTAGACGTAGAATACGTCGGTGAAAACGTAGCGTATGAAGCAGGTCAAATCACGTTCTTGACGTACGGCGCAAACGTTGCAGGCGATTCCGATGGCAATACCTATGCGGTTATGGGTAATGCGAAATGGGACGGCGGCTGGGATTGCGGCAAGGTAAGAATAGTAAGCGAAATTACGAAGGATTGCGCGGGGTTGAGAATGCAATTCGTAATGAATAGCGAAGCAAACGCATATTTCAAAATTACAAACGTTAGACTTTACGCGGCAGGCGAAGAAGTAGAACAGCTTCCTACGGAAGAACCCGATGAACCCGTAATTCCCGACGAACCCGTGGTAAATACGAGAACGGGATACGACTTTACAACGGCAGACCAAATTGCGGCATTTGGTAAGGCTACCAACGTGAATTATGCAATCGTAGACGGATATTTGAAAGTAACGAAAGCGTCGGACGGTACTTGTATTGTTGTTTTACAGCAAGAAATTGCGGCAGGCAAAGCAGTTGAAATTGACGTAGAATACGTAGCGAACGACGTAATGTTTGTCAACGGCGTAAATCAAATTACATTCTTAGGTTATACGGCAAATGCGGCAGGGGACGCTGATGGAAAGACGACGGCGGTTATAGGAAGCGCGCCTTGGGACGGCGGTTGGGATTGCGCAAAAACTACCGTTACGGTAGCGGTGACGCAAGACTGCGCTGGGGTAAGAATGCAATTCGTGTTCAATGGCGAAGCAGATGCGTATTTCAAGATTACAGCGATTAGGATTGTTGACGCGCAATAAAAAATATAATACAACGACTATGTGTACCGTCTTATGACGGTACACATAGGTTAAAAGCTTCTTTTAGGAAGCAAGGAGTTTAATATGAAAAAGAAAATATCGATTGGCTTGGCTATCATATTGGGGACGATAGGACTATCTGCTTGCGGCACGGAGAATTATCAATTCGACGTTCCTATCTATGATGAAGATACTGCAATTACGATTGGGGTTTGGAACGGTTCGCATTTTGATTTAAGCGAAGAAGAATTAAGCAATTTACAGGACGCAGGGGTTAATTTGCTTGTAGGAACTTATACGAGAAATACGCCTTTGGAAACGTTTATCGATCTTTGCGCTCAATACGAATTAAATATCATTGCCGACCAACGTCCTTGGAACGGTTTGACGCCTTCTTATATCAATAAAGACAATTTTTGGGGCTTCTGCGTTTATGACGAGCCGTTTATGGAAGATTTGGCTACTTTAACGAGAATGAAGCAGGAATATACGCAAAAAATGGGGGATAGAATGTTCTACGTCAATTTAAACCCCAGCTATGCGAACATAGGGACGACTTATGAAAAGTATTTAGAAGCGTACATTGACGAATGCGGTTTGGAGATGGTGTCTTTTGATAATTATTCCTTGATGAAGGACGCGGATACTGGCGAGACTTACGTTCGTGAAGAATATTTATACGATTTTGACGTTTGCAGTTATTATGCAAGAGAGGCAGGCATTCCGCTTTGGTATACCTTATTGACGTCCGGTCACCTTTGGTATATCAATCCCACCGCGGAAGATTTGATTTGGCAAATGAATCTTGCCATGACGTACGGCTCAAAATATTTATTGCATTATATTTATTCTTCGCACGAGCCTACGTATTTATATCCCATAGTGGATATGGAAGGAAAACCTACGGAAACCTATTATAAAGTATCGGAAGCAAACGCCGCCATTCGCGCTTGGGATCATATCTATATGAATTATGAATGGCTGGGTACTTCTACAATAGAAGGGACGAAAGAGCAAACGGGTTTGTTTGATTGCTTGAAGTACAGCGTTGATATAGATGAAACGTATGCGTTGACGGGCGCTACGTCCAATTACGACGTTTTGGTAGGGCATTTTGAAGATGAAGACGGAAGAAAAGGATATATGATTAGCAACCCTACTAATCCTTACGATGAGCAAACGGCAGAAGTGTCTCTTACGATTTCGTCGAAATATCAGGGCGCATTAGTCGTTCAAAACGGAGAAGAAAAGGTCGTTACTTTACAAAAAGGGAAGCTTTCTTTGCAGGTATCGTCTGCGGGCGCAGCGTTTGTCATTCCGTTGAAAGCAAAATAAATGATTTAAGAAAAACGCAAACAATGAAAAGTGTTTTAAAATAGGAGAAAATCTCGTGAAACAAAAAAATTATTACGACGAACTTTATATTCAAGTTTTGTGGCTTGATCGAATGGACGTTTTGACTGTTTCCGGTGGGGATATTATGACTCCGGAAGGCGACTATGACGATAATGGCGATTGGAATGAATAAATAAGGAGTTCCGCTATGAAAAAATTATGGATCAGCATCTTGGTTGTGTTGACAGCAATGGCTTTTTTAGGCTGTGGTGACAGCGGTCAAAATAAAGACAATGGGAAAGATTCGGGCAGTCAATCTTCGCAAATAGACAGCGATAGCAGCGCGGATTTAGATAGCGACAGCTCTAATATCGAAAGTTCGACCGATGAAGAAGATAGCTCTGATATCGAAAGTTCAACGGACGAAGAAGATGGCTTTGATATCGAAAGTTCAACGGACGAAGAAGATAGCTTTGATACCGAAAGTTCAAGTGATGAAGAAGATAGCTTTGATATCGAAAGTTCAAGCGATGGAGAAGATAGCTTTGATTCGGAAAGTTCAACCGATGAAGAAGATAGCTCTGATATCGAAAGTTCAAGCGATGAAGAAGATAGCTTTGATACTGAAAGCTCAACAGACGAAGAAGATAGTTCCGATGCGGAAAACTCAACTGACGAAGAGCATAGTTCTAATTCAGGAAATTCACCGCCCAATGGCACGGTTGTTCCCCCTATAACGGATGGCGGAAACTTTGACGGCACAGTGTAACGGAGAAATATAAGGAGAAAAAACATGAAAAAATTAAGTGTGTACATACTTTCACTTTTATGTGGTCTTTGTATGATGTTTGGGTTTGCCTTTTCGCTGAACACAGCGGTGGTAAGCGCGGATACGGTTGCTGGCGTAACGCCTATACTTTCAACGACCAAATATAAAATATCCAAATCGCAGGAACATATGTTGCTTGCGACGGGTATTAAGGACTACGACGACGTATATGAAGTCGGTTATGCCTTTAAGGATATGGACGGCATCATAAAATATCACGCGGTTACGACGAAATATTATACGTCTATCACAAGCGGTAATTCCACTTGGACGGTAAGCGATATGTTCGGCGGCGAATATACGGGTATGATCGTATGGGAAGTGGCTTACGATCAAGCGGAAGCGTATACCTATCAAGCGTATGCAAAGGTAGGCGATAGAGTGGACGGCAACTTGGTTACGTCGGATACGATTGTGTACGGTAATAGAAAAGACCTTGGTGCTGCGGCATGCGAAATCACCTTTGACTTAAACGGCGGTATGGTAGACGGAAAAGCTGCGGTTGCAGATAAAACGGTAACGTATGGCAGCGTATACGGGGAATTGCCTACGCCTGTAAAAGAAGACGCAACGTTTACGTATTGGAATACCAAAGCAGACGGTACGGGTGATACGATTACAGCAGAAACAGTTTCCAACAAGAAAGGCGACGTTATTTTGTACGCAATTTATGAAGACGACCGCAAGGTTTGGGATTTTACTACGAGCGACCAAATCAACGCGTTCAGCAAGCCCGAAACGGTAAACTATTCCATTGTAGACAATTATTTGAAGATTACGGGGCAGTCGGGTGCGACGAATACTTTGTTTTTCAGCTCCGCAATAAATGCAAATTCGCTTGTGGAGATTGACGTGGAATACGTCAGCAACAACACGGCTTATGCGGGCGGTAACCAAGTAACGTTCTTGGCATATACGGCAAACGCTGCGGGGGATGCAGACGGTAATACAACGGCTGTTATGGGCAACGCGTCTTGGGACGGCGGCTGGGATTGTGCGAAGACGACAGTTTCCGCTACGATTACGCAAGATTGCTACGGTATCAAAATGCAATTCGTATACGGTGCGGATACAAACGCATATTTTAAAATCACAGGTATTAGAATTTTGGAATATCCTTTGATTTATGATTTCAGCAATGAAAGCCAACTGAATGCGCTTACAAAAGCAAATAATACGACTTATTCGATTGTAGACGATTACTTAAAAGTAGTAGGAACCCACGGTAGCGAAAGCACGTTGCTCTTTAAATCCAACTTAAAAACGGGCGCAAAGGTCGAGATTGACGTGGAATACGTTTGCGCAAATCCTGCTTACAGCGCAGGGCAAGTCACCTTCTTGGCATATACGGCTAACGCAAAAGGTAATAACGACGGCGTTACCACCACTGTTATGGGCAACGCGTCTTGGGACGGCGGTTGGGATTGCGCAAAAACCACCGTTTTGACGGAAATTACGCAGGATTGCTACGGTATTAGAATGCAGTTCGTTATGAATAGCGAAGCCAACGCGTATTTTAAGATTACGGGCATTAGAGTATTCTATCCCGAATATCCCACTTATACGGTAACGTATGACGCAACAATGGAAAACCAAACGGTAACGTACGGCAACGCATACGGCACGCTTGCAACCGCTCCTAACAAGGCGGGCTACGTATTCAAGGGGTGGTATTTGAACGCGGACGGCAGCGGCGAAGCGGTGACGGCAGACACAATCGTAAGCACGGCAGAAAACCACGCATTATATGCAATTTACGAAAAAGAAACGGTTGTGGAAACGGAAAAAGAACGGTTGGAATATGACTTTACAACGAACGAGCAAACGGAAGAATTTTCCAGCATTAGCAACGGCGTTGTGGAAATCAACACCAGCGAAGGATATTTGAAGCTTTCCCCCCAAGATAAAACGATTAACGGCGCCAATGATCCACAGGCGGAATTTTTATTCGGTAGAGCATTGTCGGCTGGACTTACGGTAGAAATAGATTTCGAGCTTGTTGGCGGTATCAGCGTCGGGCACGGTATTTGGACGTACGGTGTAAATGCCAACGGGCACAATCTTTTTGAAAGCGCATATTATACGGCTTGGGATACGCCCAATGTGTGGAATAGCGGTAAGTTCACGGCAGTAATCTCCGTTATGCAGGATTGCGCAGGTATTAAAGTTTTAGCGCGTTTTGCAAACAACGCAGACGCTTATTGGCGCATTAACGCCATTAGAATTATCGAACCTATCGAATACCCCGTTGCTTATGATTTCAGCGACGAAAAGCTGCTGGATAAATTCGTTGAGCTTGACCATGGCGGTAAGGAAATCGTTGCAGAAGCTACGGGTAACTACGTGAAATTCACGCCGACGGATATGAATAACTTATACTCGATTTTCTGGTTTAAGGAAAACTTGAAGTCGGGTATGACGGTAGAAATGGATTTCGAACTTGTAGGTGCGATTAACGTTGCGCACGGTATTTGGACGTGGGGCGCAAATGCAAGCGGCGGCGCACAATTTGACGGTCAATTTGTAACGGCTTGGGATGCCCCTGCCGTATGGAATGGCGGTAAATTTACGTCCACAACGAGCATCACGGCGGATTGTTATGGCGTAAGAATTCAAATGAAATACGGCGATAATACGGAAGCGTACTGGAAGCTTACGAGTATTAGAATTATCAACGGCGAATATCCTACTTCCACGGTAACGTACAGCGTAAACGGCGAAGAAAGTACCGCTTCGGTAACGTTTGGCGGCAAATACAGCTTGCCTACCGCGCCCGAAAAAGAAAATGCGGTATTTAAGGGCTGGTATTTCAATGCAGACGGTACGGGTGTAGAGATTACGTCGAACACGGTTGTGACGGCAACGGAAAATCATACCGTATATGCAGTATATAACGAATATTACGCAAATCCTGATTTCTTTGAAGAAAATCAGCTTTGGAATATTACGAATATTGAGAATACGAATATCAAACACGTAAGAGATGCGTCGGGTAACTACTTAAAACTTTCGCCTACCGCTGTTGGCGATACGGCCAGCGCAAACTATCCCCAATCGTATTTCTTCTTTGAATATCCCAACTTGACGGCGGGTATGGTAGTGGAAATGGATTTCGAACTTGTTGGAGATATCAACGTTGGACACGGCGTTTGGACGTGGGGCGCGAATGTGAACAAGGATAACCTTTTTGACGGTCGCTTTATAACGGCTTGGGATACTCCCGATACGTGGAATAACGGTAAGTTTACGGCGACGACGAATATCACGGCAGATTGCGCAGGTGTTCGCGTGCTCGTGCGCTATGCAAATAACGCAAACGCATATTGGAAACTGACAGGTATTCGCGTATATACCGCAGAAGAATATCTCGATATTCCCACCTATGCAAACGATAAGCAAATCGATATCGGCGCGACGAGTTGGCTCGGCACGAATGCAACGCTTAACTATTTCAACGGTGAAACGGGTAGAACAAACTTTGCAAAATTGCAAGAAGCAGGGATTACGGTGCTTGCGGGTACGTTCTACGGTAGAACGGATATGGATATACAAGGCGAAGAAACGGCGCTTTTGGATTTGGCGGCTGAATACGGTATCGGCATTTTCTTTCAAAAGAGCTGGGACGGCAGTTCCATTCCTTCTTATGTTGCGCATGAAGCATTTTTAGGTTATTACGTGGACGAACCGACGCAAAGCGAGTTGGCTTCGTTAAAAACTTTAAAAGAAAAGTGGGACGCTTCGGCGTTTGGCGCAAACGGCAAGCAACTTTACGTGAACTTATTGCCCGTTTATAGCGGAGATATGGGCGGCGATTACGACGCTTACGTGAAAGAAGCTATTGAAACAAGCAATTTGCCCATTGTTTCCTTTGACCATTATTTGATGTATTATGCGCGTTGGGAAGAAGGGATTATCGTCAAAGAATGGGTGACGAGCGATACGTTAAGTATTCGAACGGATTGGCTGAAAAATTTTGACATTGTAAGCTATTATGCGAACAAGAATGATAAGCCTTTCTGGTACACTATGCTTGCTACGCAACATATGTCGGACGGGGATACCGTACTCTATAAAGATCCGACGGTGGCGGATTTGACCTATCAAATGTACGTTGCAATGACGTACGGCGCGACCAATCTTTTACATTACACGTTCGCTGGTACGGGCGATTATATCATCGACGGCGCTTTGTTTAATCAAAACACGGGCGAATGGACGCAGACCTATACCGACGTGAAAGATGCAAGCGCGATCATCGGCGAATGGGATCACGTATTTATGAGCTTTGATTGGCTCGGCGCGTCTACCGTAACGGGTACGACCGCGCAAACGGGTTTGATTACGGGTGATTTAACACATTCAGTTGCGGTCGATACTTACGGCGTGCTGCATAGTGTCAGCTCGACGTATGACGTAGTAGTGGGGCATTTTGAAGATGAAAACGGTTATGACGGCGTTATGATTACCAATCTTACCATTCCCGAAAATGTTACCGCAACAACCGTTTCGGTTACGTTCGCGGACGAGTATCAAGCGGTAAAAGTATATCAAGGCGGCGAAGAACAGCTCGTTTATTTAAGCAATGGCGCGCTTCAACTTGAAATTGCTTCGGCGGAAGGCGTATTCATTATCCCCGTAAAGGCAAAATAATAAAAATTGAAAACGCATAGGGGTGCAGATTATTTTTGCATCCCTATGTGAAGTATAGGTATAGTATGCGTATTAAGAAATGGATAGTGTTTGGGTTGACGTTTTTGATGGCTATGTCCGTTGTTGGTTGTGATTTTGGTGAAGATGAATTGCAAATTCTCAACACGGAAATGTATAGCAAGGAAGTACGTGATTATTTGCTTGCGGCAGACGATTACGAGCAAATTATGGCGTTACAGTCTGCCGACGTATATGATAAACAAACCACGGGTATTTCTTGGAAAAAACAGGAAAATGTTGATACGTACACGGTGATTCTTTCAACAGACGCAGATATGAGCGATAAAACGCAATACGTTGTGGACGGCTCTAAAACGGAATATACCTTTAACGCTTTAATGCCAAATACCCAATATTACGTAAAATTGCAATCGTATGATAAAAGCGGTAAAATGCTGCGCGAAACTAAGGCGCAAAGCTTTACAACGCAAAGTGATTTTTGTCAGCGAATTGTAAACGTGGACGGGGTCAGCAACGTTCGTGACATCGGCGGATATGGCGCGCAGGGGAATTCCAAAGTAAAATACGGCTTGATTTACCGCGGCGCAAGATTAAACGCAATAACAGACGACGGTCTTGCTACGTTTACGAAAGAATTAGGTATCAAGACGGAGCTTGACGTGCGCTATGGTACGGACGGTGGGAAAGCGGTCGATATGGAAGGGGTGGACTATAAACAGCTTGGTATGTGGGCGTATAGCTCGATTTTACCCGATACCTGTCAACCCAAGTCGAAGGGAGCCGGTTTGTTTGACGTAAGAACGATTGACGGCATAAAAGGCGTTTTCGAAGCGATTGCTAATCCGGATAATTTGCCTGTCTATATACATTGTACGGCTGGCGCGGATAGAACGGGTACGATTTGTTATTTGATTAACGGCGTATTAGGCGTGGAGTATAGCGGCTTGGCGCAGGATTTCGAGCTGACGTCCTTTTCCGAACAGGGTAGACGTTGGCGAAGCAGTGTTAAAAACTGGGAGTTTGAAAGCGACGGCGTAATGCAAAACGATGAGAAAAATTTTATAGCCTTTGGGCAAATGCACTCGCTTATGATGCAGTGGTATGCGCCAAATGGCGAAACGTTACAAGGAGCAATAGAAAACTATTTGACCAGCGTATGCGATATTTCTATGGAAACAATAGCATCGGTACGTGAAAATTTGTTGGTTTGATATAGCGACTTGTTGCGATAAAGGAAAAATGAAAAATTTTTAGGTTAGAGGATACTAATATGATGCCTATCAATGCGAAAAAAGTTTACGATAAAATCCCCAGCGAAATGCTAAAACGTATAAAAGAAAAAATTTATACGGTCTGCGCGGATTTAAGCGTTGTTATATATCAAACGGAAGAGCCGGTTCCTTTTGAAAAGCGAACTTGCGGTAAGGAAAGTTGTTTAAAAATAGGGGATACCTGGGGCAAGCTGTTCGATTGCGCTTGGTTTCATTTTACGGGGCGTGTTCCCGATAGTTGCAAGGGACAAAAGACGGTGCTTTTGTTGGACGTTGGCGGCGAGGGTTGTATATACGATGAAAACGGCAATCCGCAAAGGGGCATTACAACCTTTACGGTCAATGAAGAAAACGTAAACGACTGGGGCTGGAAAAGGGTCGTTCCATTTTTAGAGCAGGCAAACGGCGGGGAAATTGTCGATTTTTGGGTGGATTGCGGCTACAACGACCTGTTTGGCAACTTTGTTTGGGGGGATAAGGAAAGAAGCGCGCCGCGCCCTTATAAAGAAGGATTTATTGCAACCGTAAATGAAGAAATGCGCGAGCTGTATTACGATTATTTAATTCTTGACGATTTAAGAAATAATTTATCGGAAGATAGCCCGAGATATTGTTCGATTACGTATGCGCTTTTAGAAGTGAAGAACATATTGAAAGATTATACTTCGTCGGAAGTAGCGCTCGCAAGAAAAGTTTTAAGGAAAGAGCTTTCTAAAAAAGGCGGTGCGCCTTCGCTCAAAATTTCGGCGGTAGGGCATTCGCATTTAGACTTAGCTTGGCTGTGGCCTATTCGCGAAACAAAGCGAAAAGCGATTCGAACGTTTGCAACCCAGCTTGAAATGTTAGAACGTTATCCTGAGTACGTCTATGGCGCAAGCCAACCGCAACAGTATGCGTGGATTAAAGAAAATGAGCCTGATTTATATCAAAGAATAAAGCAGGCGGTTGAAAAAGGCAGGATAGAACCGCAAGGCTGTATGTGGGTAGAGCCTGATACGAACGTACCTTGCGGCGAATCGCTCGTAAGACAAATTTTCTACGGGAAACAATTCTTTAAGGACGAGTTTGGTAAAGAAATAGATGCTTTGTGGTTGCCCGACGTTTTCGGTTTTTCCGCTGCTCTTCCGCAGCTTTGCGCAAAGTCGAACGTCAAGTATCTTTGTACGATTAAGTTAAGTTGGAATTGGGTAACGAGATTTCCCTATAATTCGTTTATCTGGAAAGGGATTTCGGACGATTCCGTGCTTGTGCATATGCCGCCCGAAGGGGATTACAACAGTATGGCGTTCCCGACCAACGTGCATAAGGCAGTCAAAAATTATCAAGAAAAAGGGAAAATCGAAAACGCGCTTATGCTGTACGGTATCGGTGACGGAGGCGCAGGCCCGGCTCCCAGGCACTTGGAAGCACTCAAAAGAATGAAAAATCTTGACGGGCTTCCGCCGATTAAGCAAGAAAGCGCGGGGGGCTTTTTCAAGAAATTAGAAAAACAAGCGAAGGAATTGGAAACCTACAAAGGCGAAATGTACTTGGAAGCGCATCAAGGCACTTATACTTCGCAAGGCTATAATAAAAAACATAACAAAATTTTGGAGAATATGTTGCATGATTTGGAAGCAGCGTACGCGATAGAAAACAAAGTTAACGGCACGGTATTCTCTCAAAAAGAAGCGGACGAAATTTGGAAAGAAGTATTGCTGTATCAATTCCACGACATATTACCCGGTTCGTGCATTAAACGCGTTTACGATGAAACGGAAAATGCGTACAATCGGTTGGAAAATGCCGTGCAACTCCTTATGGATAAGGTCGTTTTAAAAGCGCAACCCAACGCAGTATTTAATTCTTTGGGGTTTGAAGTGCCGGACGTTGTGGAAAACAACGGGAAATTGTATTCTGTGAAGGCAAAGCCTTTGGGATATACGCTTTTAAGCGCAGAGCAGGGAATTAAAAAATTGAACTGCCGCGCAGATAAAGATACCTTGTCCAACGATAAGCTTATCGCAAAATTTGACGAAAAAGGCGTTTTGATTAGCATTGTGAGAAAAAGCGACGGTAGAAATGTTCTCACTGCCAAAGGCGGCAACGTCCTTTCCGTGTATCACGACGAGTGTTCTTGGATATGCGGCGACGCGTGGGATATCGATCCTTTATATTACCATTCTGCGCCCGAATATTTTATCTTAATAGACGTGAAATGTTATAAGGAAGGCGCTTATGCGGTAAGAGAGCAAAACTTCCGTTACGGAAAGTCTACGCTTTGTCAAAAAATCAAATTGAAACATAATAGCGAGTATTTAGAGTTTGATACTACCGTGGATTGGCAGGAAACGAATAAAATGCTTCGCGCGGATTTCCATACCGATTTACAGAGCGATTTCGTTACTTGCGGTATTCAATTCGGCAACATTAAAAGAACGACGAAGGAAAATACGGCGACTGAAAAAATTCAATTTGAAATTTGCGCGCATAGATATTCCCAGCTTTGTGAAAATAACTATAAATTTGCGGTGTTGTCTGATTGTAAGTACGGTTATCGCGCGAAGGGCGGTTTGCTTAGCTTGAATCTTTTGCGTTCGCCCGAATATCCCGCGACGGAGGCAAAGGGAATACATACCTTCCGTTACGGCGTGTATTGCGGTGAAAATGCAAACGACGTGGAACGGATTTCCCATGCGTTTATCAACGGCTTAAAGCCTTGCTATGCTGAAAAAGAATATTCTTTTGCGTCCACGGACAAGGAAAACGTTCTCATTGACACCTTAAAACCTGCATACGACGGCAACGGACAAATCTTGAGATTGTTTGAAAGCAGCGGTCAAAAAACGACTTGTAGGCTTACTTTTGGGGACAGCGTAAAACGGGTAACGCTCTGCAATCTTTTGGAACAGGAAGAAAGAGTAGTGTCTTTGAAAAACGGTATGGCGCAATTAACGTTTAAGCCGTTTGAAATACATACGTTAAGAGTGGAATAAGATGATTTATACGATAAATAACGGACGGATAACCGTCGATTTTGAAGGTAAAAAAATCGCAAACATAAGTATGGACGGAAAAGAGCTTGTGCGGGGGAATATTCCCTTCTTTTCCGTTCGTTTAAGAAAAAAGAGCAATGAAACGCGTATGATTACGGCGTTTGATTGCAAATTTGTCAAAGTGGATAATGAAAAGGCGTACTATACGCATAACGAGATAGACGTAGTTTTATACGTCCGTCAAAGCGAAAATACGCTTTTATGGCGAATCGACGTAAAAAACAAGACGAACGACTTGATTGAGCTCGTTGATATTATGAGCTTTGGCGTGAATGAAAAATTCCGAGACGAAGATGGCGGATACGGCGCGCTGTTGACTTCGTATAATGAAGGCGCGTTAATTACCGATATGACGGTAAGAGAGCAGTATCATTTGAACTATCATGACGTAGATTATCCAAGCGAAGGAAGCTTTTTCCTGTTTCCGAATATGCTCTCGTCGCAATTTATGGCTTATCTAACGGAGAGCGGCGGTGTTTATTTAGGGTTGCACGATAAAGAAAGAACGCTTAAACATATGGATTTTTGCTACGATGAAAATTGTACGAGAATTATGATGCGACCGTTTTGCGACGTGGACTATGGTCAGGATTATGAAATGCCCTTTGACGGCGTGATGACGTTTTTTGAAGGGGAATGGCAGGACGCTTGTGAAATTTACAAGCAATGGTTTGAGCAAAATTTGCCCGCAGGGGTCAAGAAAATTGTCGAACAAACAAATTTGCCTTCTTGGTATGGGGAATCGCCGATTATCGTGGCGTATCCCGTTTTGGGACGTTATGATACCGACGTGATGGTTCCCAACGGCCTGTTCCCGTATGAAAATGCCTTGCTTTCGTTAAAAGAGATTTCAAATGCAACGGACAGCTCGGTGATGGCGCTTATTATGCACTGGGAAGGCACCGCGCCTTGGGCGCCGCCTTACGTTTGGCCACCTTACGGCGGTGAAGAAACGTTTGGCTCGTTTTTGCAAAAAGCGCACGGGGAGAATATTCTCGTCGGCTTATATTGTAGCGGCTTTGGTTGGACGCAAAAGAGCAATTTAACCGAGTATTCCTGTGAAGAAACGTTTGTGAAAGAAAATATAGCAAGGGCGGTATGCACAAATTCGAACGGGGAATATTACAGCGTAATTTGCACGGGTCAGAGAAATGGTTTTGATATGTGTCCTGCGGTAAAAAAGACTAAGGAGATTTTTCAAACGGAAATAGGTAAGCTTTGCGCAAGTGGCGTGGATTATATTCAAGTATTAGACCAAAACCACGGTGGAACAAGCTATTTCTGTTATAGCGATAAACACGGGCATACGCCTGCTCCTGGGAAGTGGCAGGTGCAAGAAACGGCGGCGCTTTTAGACGGTGTCGACAAGAAAAAGGCGCTCTTAGGTTGCGAGTCGGCGGCGGCGGAGCCGTATTTATCGCATCTCAAATTCAGCGATAACCGCTTTGAATTGAATTATTTTGTAGGAACGCCCGTTCCCGTATATTCGTATTTGTATCACGAATACGTGAACAATTTTATGGGTAATCAAGTTTGCACGCCCTTAGAAAAGAAAGAAAATTCCTATCCGATGCGCGTAGCGTATTCCTTTTTAGCGGGGGATATGTTGACAGCGGTAATCGTTGACGGCGGAAGAATCGTATATTCGTGGGGCGAAAAGGATTTTACGGATAAACAAAATGCCTTGACGATTTTAAAAAATCTTAACGCTTGGCGTAAAGGCGTCGGTAAAGAGTATTTGCATATCGGTAAAATGGTAAAGCCGCTTACGGTTGAATGTGGGAAAGAATCCTTTAAACTCAACAAAGGTACGCATACGTTTGTTGTCGATGAAGTGTTGACGGCTGCTTATGAATACGATGGTCAAAAGGTGCAATTTGTTGTGAATTATAACACGCGTTTTGTAAACGTAAGCCTGCCGAAAAAGGTGGACGTTGTATTCAATAATGAGTCCACACAAACATTGATGGGAGTGGATACATTCCAGATAAGTCCCTTGTCTGCTGTTATGTTTAAGCTGTAACATTGTTAGATTAGGGGAATTAAATAATTAAAAAGTGTGGTCAAATACTAAGTTATAAATATATTATAAAAACACAAAACGACGATACCATGTACGCGTTTATTCTCTAAATACGATGAGATATGTGTTTAAAAACCACTAAAATCAATCCAAATAAAAAGTGCAGTTTACTTTCTAAAACTGCACTTTTATATTGCCAAATTTCATTATTCGGATAATTCTTTCAATTTCTGCCAGATTTTTACTGTGGCATAGGTATCAAGCTCACAGTATTTCAATAAGTTTCTACGGGCAATTTCTTGCTCGGCAGGGGGCATGTCTTTGATGAGTGGGAAAATCGTCATTGCTTCGCCGCCGTTATGTACCCCTTCCAAATTGTGATAATCAAGGGCAGGGTCATCGGGAAACATAGCAGGCAAAATGCTCTTTATCGAGAAAGAATTGCCGATTGCTTTCGTATAATAATATCCCTTGCGGAACGGTTTCAAAAGGTCTTTGATGTTTTCTCGAATTCGTAAAAGCTCGTTTGCAAGGTCGGGGAAAAGCTCTGCCAACTCTTTAATTCGTGTTTTTTCAAAGGTTTCATTAAACACGATAACAGAACCGTCGGTAGGGATATCTTTCACAAGCTGCTCTGCCAAAGCGCGACGGGGATCTTCGCCTGATACGCCCAAAAATTCCTTGTGTTTAATTTCACCGTCTTCCGTTTCAATGTAGTGCAAAGAATATTGGAATAAAATTTGCGCGTACGGTTTGCTGTTCGGGTATTCGGGAATCGTTAATTGCATAGATTCGAAATCCAAGAAATATAAGGGATAGGACAACCCGTCAAGGAAAGATTGGATACCGTCTTTGTCCACGTGCGCAGGGTTATCATTCAAGGCGTAATCGATATACTGTTTTTGCAAAGCGTTTAATTTCGCGCTTGCAAGTACGTCTTTTAACTCGGTAATGCCTTGTTTGTAAAGTTCAAGCTGTTTGGTGTACGACATACGGTAAACGTCAAAAACGGACGGGGCAGGTACGTGACGAGTGCAATATTGCCAAAAGGCGCAAGGATAGGGATGTTGACAACCTTCGGATAAATCGAGAGTAGGTTCTTCCTTGCTTTCAAGCGTGCGTTTAGCGTAATCAAGTACCGCTTCGATAGAGTGGATTCCGTATTCTTGTTCTACGAGCGCGGAAACGTCCGTGATTTTGAAAAGCTTTTGAATATCGAGCGTTCCGTCGTACACATAATTGCTGTCGATATTGACGACATACGTACCCGTCACTTTTACACCGCATTTTTCAAGGACGTATTTTTGATAGGAAATATCGACGATATAGATATATTTCGGCTCGGTAGAGCTTTTTACCTCGTAGATGGCGTAGCCGTCTTTTTCTTTGCGCAAAATATCCACGGCGCAATATAAGCCGTCGTGCGAAAAGGACGCTTCGCAAATATTTTCTACACCGCGTTTAATGGCGTCCTTGGTGTTTTCAATCATTTTACCAAGGTCGATTTTGCCGTTTTCGTCCAAAACGGTCATTTCTTCAAAGTCGCCGAATAACCCCATAGCAAGGTCGCCCACGACGTTGCCTTTCGTCATTCTATCCTGCGCGGAAGCGTCTTCTACGGCGAGTTCTGGATGATAGGTTTTCAGCCATAACATTTTCGGGCATTGAATAAAGGAAGTATATTTTGATTTACTGAAATGAAACATAATCGTCGTTCCTTCTTTTGTAAGTGTATGTATAGCATAACATAATCTATGATAAAAATCAACTAAAAAATGAATGCGCAAAAAACAGGGAAAAACTACGTTTGCAAAATTTTTTCTGCGACCACCAGTTTTTAGTTAATCCCTGCGAAAAAGTATGCTATAATATGCTTCCTTTCTTTTTTTGTAAAATAATTTTAGAAGTAAAGTTTAATGTACCGTTTTTGGTGTGTTGGATTGTGTATTATAGTATTGTAAAAAAATTAAAATATGGAGTATAGATTATGGAAATTGTAAATGGTTTGATTGTAGATTTTAATGAAAACGATAAAAATTTGGTTATCCCCAAACACGTTGTTGGGGTAGATTACGCCGTTTATAATTTGATGTGCGTAGAAGGCTTTGATTGCATCACCGTAGAAGAAGATAACGAGCATTTTTATATGCAAGACGGCTGCCTTATTTGGCGCGATAAGAAAGCGCTTATGCTCGCTTTAAAGAACGCAAAAATTCCCGCTGACGGTAGCGTTACGCAAATTGCAGGCGGCGCGTTTATGTATAGAGAAGAGCTCAAAGAAATCGAAATTCCGTCCGCTATTGAAAAAATTAACTACGATGCCTTTGCGCAAACGGGCTTGGAAAAGGTTGAGCTTAATGAAGGATTAAAAGAATTGGACGCGTACGCTTTTGCTGGGAATGAAAACTTGAAAGAGCTGGCGCTCCCTAAAAGCGTAAAGAAGATTAGAAAACATAAAATTTTAGAAGACGTTCAAATGATAACCGAGCACGGCTATAAAAGCAAGACGTATATCGTTTATAAAAATAGCTACGCGCACGGCTGGGTAAAAAGAAACGGTTTGCAATTTCAAATTGCGGAGAAAAAGTAAATGAAAATCAACGGAATTTCTTATTGGGTAAAAGACGGAAAATGTGAAATGCTGAACTTGGACGACGGCTTGAAAACGTTGTGTATTCCTGCGTTTATGGATAAGGTAAACGGCGAAGTGATCGGGCTTTGCGGTAGCGTGGAAAAGTTTATCGTGGAAGAAGGAAACTCGAATTATTACGTAAAAAATAATTGCTTAATTTCTAAGGACGGAGAATTGGTTGCAGGGGCGGCGGATAGCGTCATTCCTACGGACGGAAGTATAAAACGCATTGGCAATATGGCGTTTTTGCATAAAGCGCCTATGCATCTCGTAATTCCCGACGGCGTAAAATCTATCGGCTATCGCGCGTTTGCGGAGAGCGAGAATTTGCTCACCGTGTATATTCCTGAAAGCGTGGAAGAGATTTCTTATCCTTTTGAACGGTGTGACGAGCTGGTGAGCGTTTTTTTCGATGGCAGCCGCGAGCAGTGGGAAGGTGTTGTGAAAAGACAACGGCTTAATTTATTTGGCTATGAGCCGAACGTATATTATAAAACGAATGGGATTGAATCCCGTCATCTTTGCCCTATTTGCGGAAAGATGATGTTTCATACATACAATTCTCACGAGCATTGCGATGGATGTAATTGGGTGGACGAAGCGTGGTATGAAACGCATCCTGACGAAAAAGGTGTCCGTGGTTATACCTTTAACGAATATAAACAGCGTTATAACAAGTGGAGAGAAGAAAACCCGAATTGCACTTTTATCACCGACTGGGACGATTTATTTTGGTGGGACGAAGAAGATGACGGAGTTTGAAAAATGGAATGGTTTTATTATGCGGCATGCGGACGTGTATTTACCTATTACT
>JBGVRC010000163.1:0-7335 GCA_045128055.1 Candidatus Scatosoma sp.
TTATTCTTTCGGGCGACCATATCTATAAAATGGACTATGCCGCTATGCTTGAAGCGCATAAAGCTACGGGCGCGGATTGTACCATTGCCGCTATCAACGTACCATTAAGCGAAGCATCGAGATTCGGTATTTTAAACACAAACCCCGACGGTTCTATATATCAATTTGAAGAAAAACCCAAAGTACCCAAGAGCACTTTGGCATCAATGGGTATTTATATTTTCAAGGCAGAAAAGCTTTTCAGTTATTTGGAAGCGGACGACGCAAATCCTAACTCTTCCAAGGACTTTGGTAAAGACGTATTGCCTGCGATGCTCAACGCAGGGGAAAAGATGTTCTCCTATCAATTTGACGGCTATTGGAAAGACGTTGGTACGGTGGCTTCGCTTTGGCAAGCAAATATGGACTTGTTGGGCGCAAATCCCGAATTTGACGTAGGGGATAAGTCTTGGAAAATCCATTCGAGAAACCCGCTTGCTCCGCCTGAACACATCGGCGCAAACGGTACGGTGAAAAATTCGATGGTTGCGCTTGGCTGTGAAATTAACGGTCAAGTTGAAAATTCTATACTTGGAAGTAACGTTATCGTTGAAGAAGGCGCTATTGTTAAGGATGCAGTTGTCCTTGCAAACAGCGTTATTAAGGCGAACGCCAACGTTTCCTACACGATTATTGACGAAAACGTTACGGTTGGCAAAAATGCAGTGATTGGCGTTGAAAAAGACCCCACTGCGGAAATTGTAGTGCTTGGTCGCGGCATCACTATCGGTGACGGCGTTAAGGTTCTCGAAGGACAAAAGCACGAAAATGATATTTTGGCGTAAGGGGGTAAATTTGATATGGCAGCATCTGCAATTGGCGTTATTTTTTCAAATATGCATGAAGAAACCGTACCCGAACTCGTTCGTAGAAGAACAATGGCTTCTATCCCGTTCGGCGGTAGATATCGTGTAATCGATTTCACCCTTTCTAATATGGTCAATTCGGGGATTACGACGGTAGGCTTAATGACAAACAACAATTATCGTTCTCTTATCGACCATATCGGTAGCGGTAAAGATTGGGATCTCGCAAGAAAAGACGGTGGTATTATTTTGCTTCCGCCTTTCTCCGAAAAGCACGATAAATTATACACCACGCGTTTGGAAGCGCTTGGTTCCTTGACGGGCTTTTTGAGCCGTAGAAAGGAAAAATACGTTGTGTTGGCTGACTGCGACGGCGTAGCGAAGATTGATATTGCAAAAATTATCGATCAGCACGAAAGCAAAAGCGCGGACATCACTTTGGTGACGCATTACGGCAAGGTTGGCAACCGCAAAGAATTTATGCTCGTTACCCCCGACGAATCGGGTAGAGTGCAAGAATTGAAGCTTTCTCCGCACGTACAAGACGGAACAAAGGAAAACATCTTCATCAATATGATGGTTATCAACCGTCAATTCCTTCTCAACCTTGTAGAAGACTCCGTAACGCACGGCTTCTCCAGCTTTGAAAGCGATATTCTTGTAAAACAATTAAACAGCTTAAAGATTTATAATTATGATTTCAAGGGCTATTACGCAGGCATCGATTCTATGACGGCGTATTACAAGCATAATATGGAATTGCTTGAAAAAGAAGTACGCGACGAATTATTCGGCGACCGTGATATTTACACGAAGGTCCGCGATAGCGCGCCTTCTAAATACGGTGAAAATGCCGTTGTTAAAAATTCCTTGATTTCCGATGGTTGCGTGATCGAAGGCGTAGTTGAAAACTCCATTCTTTTCCGTGGCGTAAAAGTCGGAAAGGGCGCGGTTGTTCGCAACTCCATCATTATGCAAGACAACATCATTGGCGAAAACACTTCGCTGGATTGCGTAATCACGGATAAAAACGTTGTTATCAGCGACAGCAAAACGTTGTGTGGTTGCTGCGAATTACCTTATTTTATCCAAAAAGGCACAAGATTATAATAGAACCATTCGTACATACGGTTTATCGAAAGGTAAGCCGTATGTAGCTTATTAAATTTAAGGAGAACCATTATGGCGGAATGCAAAACGACAAAATCTGCCCCTAAAACAACCAAAAAATCTACCGCTTCCAAGAAAAAAGTGGAAGTAGTGGAAATGCCTACAACCGTTACCTGCGCAAAACAAGCAAGCGACCCTTGCTTGGAAAGCAAAAGAAAAATCTTATTTGTGGCGTCCGAAGCTCGCCCTTTTATTGCAACGGGCGGTCTTGCCGACGTTATCGGTTCTTTGCCGCAAGCACTTGCAAAAGACCCCAAATATGATATTCGCGTGGTATTGCCTTTATATTCGGATATCAAGCCTGAATTCCGTAGAAAAATTACGTTTATGGGCAATCTTTACGTACCCGTTGCTTGGCGCAATCAGTATTGCGGGATATTCACCTACGAACAAGACGGCGTAACCTTCTATTTCGTAGACAACGAATATTATTTCAAACGCCCTGGTTGTTATGGGTATTACGACGACGGAGAAAGATTTGCATTCTTCTCCCGTAGCGTTTTGGAAATGTTGCCGTTTATTGGTTTTTATCCCGAAGTTTTGCATTGCCACGATTGGCAAGCGGCTTTGTCCGTTATTTATTTAAAAACGATATACTGTCAGCGTCCCGAATATCAATTTATCCGTTCCTTGTTTACCATTCATAATATTGAATACCAAGGCAAATATTCTTTGGATATTTTAGAAGACTTATTCGGTATTCCTGCGGAAAGCGGATATTTGGTAGAATACGAAGGCTGCATCAACTTAATGAAAGGGGCGATAGAATGTTGCGAACGCTTCTCTACGGTAAGCCCGACTTATGCAAACGAAATCAAAACGGCGCAATATGCGCACGGCTTACAGGATATAATTTGCAAAAACGCGGATAAGCTTACGGGCATTTTAAACGGTATTGACGTAAATATGTACAATCCTGAAATTGACCCGCAATTATTCTGCAATTATACGGCGGATAATTTTGAAGGCAAAAAAGTATGTAAAGCCGAACTTCAAAAAATGCTTGGTTTGCCTGTAAAAGACGTACCCATCATCGCGATGATTTCGCGTTTGGTTTCTCACAAAGGTTTAGAACTTGTGAAAACAGTTGCGGAAGATATTTTACACGAAGACGTGCAATTCGTATTGCTCGGCACAGGGGATTATGCATTTGAAGAATACTTCCGTGATTTGGGTAATCATTACGAAGGCAAAGCTTCTATCAATATTGCCTTTAATGGAGATTTGTCCAAAAAGATTTATTCGGGCTCGGATATTTTCTTAATGCCTTCCATAAGTGAACCCTGCGGTTTGTCGCAAATGATTGCTTCGCGTTACGCAACCGTTCCCGTTGTCAGAGAAACGGGCGGATTGTTCGACAGCATTAAGCCTTTTGGCGCAGGCGGCAACGGGTTTACCTTTGCTTCTTGCAATCCGTACGATATGTTGTACGTAATCCACGAAGCGTTAGACACGTATAAAAAAACTAACGTATGGGAAAGCTTAATGAAAAAAGCGGCAACGACGGATTTCTCGTGGTTGCGTTCCGCGGAAGATTATAAGGTGTTGTACGAAGCCACCTTTAATGCTTGGAATTAACGGATATCCCGTTTATCAAAACACAGGAAAAATTTTTTAGGAGAATAGAGAATATGGAAAAAGAAAAATTTACCGCTGCCGAAGCGAAAGATTTGATTAAAGGCAAGCTTTCGCGCTATTTCGGCGTTGCGCCTTCGGAAGCAAGAAAAGACCAACTTTATAAAGCGGTCGTTATGAGTATTCGTGACGTTATGCTTGAAAAAAGACACGACTTTCATTTAAAGACAAAGGCAACCAAAAGCAAAAGAGTGTATTATCTTTGCATGGAATTTTTGATGGGGCGTTCTTTAAAGAACAGCGTTTACAACCTTGGTTTAAGGGACGCCTTTATCGAAGCCTTGCAAGAATATGACGTAGCCTTGGAAGATTTGTATGAACTCGAACCCGACGCAGGGCTCGGTAACGGTGGTTTGGGCCGTTTGGCAGCTTGTTTCTTGGACGGCTTGGCTACCTGTGATTATCCTGCAATGGGCTTCTCCATTCGTTACGACTACGGTTTATTTAAGCAAAAAATTGTTGACGGTTGGCAGACGGAGTTGCCCGATGTATGGCTTCCTGGCGGTGAAGTATGGTTGACGCAGCGTAGCGACAAAATCTTCACCGTTAAATTCGACGGATATATTGAAGAAAAGTGGACGGAGCACGGTATGGAAGCAATTTACCGTGATCCCAAAGAAATTCAAGCCGTTGCGTACGATATGATGGTATCCGGCTACGACAGTAAAGCGGTATCCGTGCTTCGTCTTTGGAAGGCGCGCAGCGTACAAAACTTTGATATGAAATTGTTCTCGCAAGGGGATTATGCTTCCGTTATGAAGGAAGACAACGAAGCGGAATTGATTTCCAAAGTACTTTACCCTGCCGACAACCACGTTGAAGGTAAGTCCTTGCGCTTGAAACAGCAATATTTCTTGGTATCCGCATCTTTGCAAAATATCTTGGCTGACCATAAGAGAAGATACGGTTCTTTGAAATTGTTGCCTAAAATGGCGGCAATTCACCTTAACGACACCCATCCCGCTTTGGCAATCCCCGAACTTATGCGTTTGTTGATTGATGAAAACGGTATGACTTGGGAAGAAGCGTGGGGAATTACGACATCTGTTTGCGCGTATACCAACCACACCGTTTTGGCGGAAGCGCTTGAAACTTGGCCCGAAGATCTTATTGCAAGAAGATTGCCCAGAATTTATATGATTTTGAAAGAAATCAACCGTCGATTCTGTGAAGATTTGTGGACGAGATTCCCTGGGGACTGGGATAAGATTTCCCGTATGTCCATTATGTCTTACAATATCGTAAAAATGGCAAATCTTTCCGTGTACGGTTCGCATCACGTAAACGGTGTTTCTGGTTTGCACAGTGAAATTATTAAAGAAAGCATCTTTAAAGATTTTTACGATTATACCCCCGAAAAATTCACCAACGTAACAAACGGTATCGCGCATAGACGTTGGCTCAATCAATCGAACCCTGAGCTTTGTTCCTTGTTGGATGACTGCATCGGAACGGGCTATGCAAAAGACGCGTCAAAGCTTGCTGAATTTAAGAAATTTGAAAACGACGTTTCCGTTTTAAAACGCCTTGAAGAAATCAAGATGTTGAAAAAGCAACAGTTTGCTGAATTTGCCAAGAAAAAGCAAGGGGTTATTATCAATCCAAACACGATTTTCGACGTACAGGCAAAACGTTTGCATGAATATAAACGCCAACTTTTAAACGTATTGCACATCATCACCGATTATATAGCGTTGAAGGAAAACCCCGATTTACCTATGCAGCCCAAAACGTATATTTTTGCGGCGAAGGCGGCTGCGGGTTATTATATGGCAAAGAAAATTATTAAGCTTATTTGCTATTTAGCGGAAGATATTCGCAAAAATCCTAAAATTGCTGAAAAACTCAACGTTGTATATATGGAAGATTACAACGTTACGATGTCTGAAGTTTTGATGCCCGCTTCGGAAATTTCCGAACAAATCTCTCTTGCAGGTAAAGAAGCGAGTGGTACCGGTAATATGAAGTTTATGATTAACGGCGCTTTAACAATCGGTACGTTGGATGGCGCAAACGTTGAAATGAGCGAAAAGGTAGGGCTCGACAACATTTATATCTTTGGGTTAAAAGCAGACGAAGTATCCGAAATTTGGAGAAACGGTTATTCCGCGAGCGTTTATTACAACAACGATCCTACGCTTCGAAAAGTGGTAGAAGCATTGATTATCGGCTTCAACGGCGAATCTTTCGCGGATATTGCCAACTATTTGTTGACGGGCTCGCCCATTGCGGATCCGTATATGTGTATGGCGGATTATCAATCCTATCTTGCTACGCAGCACGAGCTTTCTAACCTTTACGCGAACGATAAGCGTACGTGGAACCAAAAATCCTTGCGCAATATCGCAGCTGCGGGATATTTCTCGGCGGATAGAAGCATTACGGAATACGCAAACAATATTTGGAATTTAAAGCCTTTGCACGACTAATTCCGTATAAAATACCAACATTTACGAATACTAAAAAAGACGAAAAGCTGTAATTTTATTACGGCTTTTCGTTGAATAATGAACATATGTATATTTATTATAATCCATTAGACGTCGCCTGCAAAAGCGTTATCGGGGCAGTAAAAGAAGGCGAACAAATACAATTTAATCTATTTTTATTTGATGAAAAAACGGATTTTTATTCGCAATGCGTCGATCAAAGTACTCGTGTGGACGATTCCACACTTGCTAAGTGCAAACAACCGCAATTTGAAGCAGTTTTATGCATTAAAAAGGATGGACAAGCTTGCGAACGTTTCGCTATGCAAAAATCCGACTTTGGCTGGTCGATTGTCTTAAATATAAACGAAATCGGCTTATATTTTTATCAATTTGAAATAGAAAGCGTGGGAAAAATATCTTGTGGATATTTAGAAATGGGGGAATTGACACAAAACGATAACCCATTTTTATTGACAGTTTGCGCAAAGGACTATAAAACGCCCAAATGGTTTAAGGGCGGGGTTATGTACCAAATTTTCCCCGATAGATTTTGTAAAATGGGTACTATGCCAGTCATAAATGGACGTGTACGTCGCGCAGACTGGGGCGGCGAGCCGTCGTTTCGTCCAAATGAACGTGGAAAAGTGTTAAATAATGACTTTTTCGGCGGAAATTTAAAAGGAGTACAAACCAAGTTCGATTATTTAAAAAATCTTGGGATTACGACCATTTATTTTAATCCAATCTTTGAAGCGGCGTCTAATCACCGCTACGATACGTCCGATTATATGAAAATCGACCCGTTTTTAGGCGAAGAAAAGGATTTTAAGGAATTGCTTGAAGCGGCGGAAAATAAAGGGATACGCGTGATTTTAGACGGTGTATTTAACCATACGGGCGACGACAGCGTTTATTTTAATAAATATGGCAATTATCCGTCCGTTGGCGCTTATCAATCGAAGGCTTCGCCTTATTATTCTTGGTATAATTTCCAACAATTTCCCGATAAATACAGTAGTTGGTGGGGAATTGACGTTTTGCCTGATATCAATGAAAATTCCGAATCTTACCAAGAATTTATTTTAGGGAAAGGCGGCGTATTAAAAAAATGGTTGGATTTTGGTATTGGTGGCTACCGATTAGACGTGGCTGACGAATTACCCGATTTTTTCCTTAAAAAATTGAGAAAATCCGTGAAAGAAAGCAATAAAGACGCAATTATCATTGGGGAAGTTTGGGAAGACGCATCCAAC
>JBGVRC010000164.1:0-47922 GCA_045128055.1 Candidatus Scatosoma sp.
ATTTGGTGCATTGTGACGTAATGGACGGCGTGTTTGTCAACAATATCACCTTTGGCATTAAAATGGTGGAAGACTTGCGCAAAGTCACCGCTTTGCCTTTGGATTGCCATTTGATGATTGTCAACCCCGAAAAATACGTAGAGCGTTTTGCTTTGGCGGGCGCGGATATTATCACCGTGCATTACGAAGCCTGCAAAGATAACCTTGCGAGCGTGTTAAAGCTTATCCGCTCGACGGGGAAAAAGTGCGGCGCGGTTATCAATCCCGATACCCCCGTAGAAAAAATTAAAGACGAAATTTTGCTTTGCGATATGGTGCTTGTAATGAGCGTTTTTCCTGGTTTTGGCGGGCAAAAGTTTATTCCGTCTGTGCTGGATAAAGTGCGCGAAATTCGCGCGATTATCGACGAAAGCGGCAAGGATATAGACCTGCAAATTGACGGGGGAATTACGGCGGAAAACGTAGCGCAAGCAAAGGCGGCGGGCGCGAACGTAATCGTGGCGGGAAGCGCTGTGTTTAAAGCGGAAAACAGAGCGGAAATCATCGCGAAGCTGAAAGCGTAACGCCTTGGGGAAAGTGAGAGAAAACGAGAGAAAAAAGGTTAGTTAGGCGTAAATATGCAAAAAACGCAAAGAAAACAAATGGATTTTACCGAAGGGAAGATATTTTTTAAACTTCTTCGCTTTGTTTTACCCATTATCGCGACCAATTTGTTGCAAACTTTTTATAATGCGGCGGATATGATGGTGGTCAGCCTTTCGACGGAACAAAACGCCGTGGGCGCAATCGGTATGACGCACGCGTTTTTAAACTTAATACTCAATATTTTCATCGGGTTTTCCGTGGGCGCGAACGTTGTCGTAGCGCGGCACGTCGGCGCGAAAAATAAGGACGGCGCGCAAAACGCCGTGCATACGTCCTTGCTGATGGCGGTGATTTTCGGGGTAGGCGGCGGACTTATCGGGATAAGCGTTTCCCGCGCGGTGCTCACGCTTATGGGCGCGTCGGGGAATTTGTTGGAGCTTGCTACGCGCTATACTTATATCTATTTAGCGGGCGCGCCATTCTTGTCGTTGACGAATTATTTAATCGCTATTTTTAGGGCGAAAGGGGATTCGAAAACACCCCTTGTCGTGTTGACCTTGGCGGGACTTTTAAACGTAGGGCTTAACCTATTTTTCGTGCTCGTCGTCGGGTTGTCGGTGGAAGGGGTTGCCATAGCGACGGTGGCGGCGAACGTAGCTTCCTTTTTGGCGTTGATTATCAAGCTTCGTCGCGACCAAGACTATACCACCTTTTCTTTCCATAAATTGAAAATGGAAAGAGCAGCGTTTAAGGATATTGTCTTAAACGGTGTTCCCGCAGGGATTCAAGGCGCGCTTTTTTCCTTGTCGAATATGCTTATTCAGTCGTCCGTAGTGACGGTGAATAATAATTTGGTGGGGGCGGAGAGCGAGTTTGCGCCCATCGTCAACGGAAGTGCGGCGGCGGGGAATATTGAAGGATTTGTGTATACTTCCATGAATGCGGTGTATCAAGGCGCAATCACGGTGACCAGCCAAAATATCGGCGCAAAAAAGCCGCAAAGGGTAAAGCGGATTTTGTATTCGTGCTTGCTTGCGGTGACTTGCGTGGGGGTAATTATGGCAGGGCTTGCCTACCTTCTCAAACGGCCGTTGTTGGCTTTGTACGGCATTAAAGGGGGCGCGGCGGGAAGTCTGGAAGCGATGGCGTTGGAAACGGCGCTCGCGCGGTTTAATATCATTACGTTGCCCTATTTCCTTTGCGGAATGATGGAAGTTTGTTCGGGCGTTTTGCGCGGTATGGGCAAAGCCATCGTATCGACGGTGAATTCACTTGTCGGGGCGTGTTTATTGCGGGTAGTGTGGTTGTGGACGGTCTTTCCTATGAAACAGACCTTGGAAGTAATCTTTATTTCTTATCCCATTACTTGGATTGTAACGACGGGCGTAGCCTTTATCCTAATACGGATATTATTGAAAAAGATGATAAAAGAAAATAAGCCTGCTGCGGCGTAAATAAAAAGCGTTCCTATCCATAGTCGGTAGGGACGCTTTTTATGATATATATAGTAGAAAGCACGCAAAAAGCCGACCGTTTTTACGGTCGGCTTTTAAGGCGTGTTAAAACAAAGCAATAACGATTAGTCTGCTTTCTTCAAAGTTCTGATGCATCTTGCGCAAACGTAGCCATTGGTTTCCTTGCCGTCTTCAACGTAGGAAATTTTTTGTACGTTTACCTTAAAGGTTCTTCTCGTTTTACGGTTGGAGTGGCTTACATTGTTGCCAGTTGCTTGACCCTTACCGCAAATATTGCATACTCTCGACATATTGACACCTCCGTTTTTTGGGTAGATTTTTCCGTGTGTTAAAGTGTTTTTACTCCGTTTCGGACGAAAAATTCGTCACGAAAAAGCCTGCTTTTCAAAACAAGCATAAATAATATAGCATTTTCCCAAAGAAAAAGCAATCAAAAATGCGTCAAAAAAACAAAAAATAAAAAAAATTAAGAAAAAATTGCAAAAGTACTTGCAAATGGGTGGGAAATGTTGTACAATGTATAAGTACTTGGAGAAAGATTATGTCAGTAAATACAAACAACGCTTACGGCAAAATTTCCATTTCCGACCTTGCAATCGCCAAGGTGGCTTCGCATACCGCTTTGGAAGCATACGGCATTGTGGAGATGGTTTCCCGCCGTTTTACGGATAGTTTGGCTATTCTTTTCAAAAAAGACTCCGGCGGACGGGGCATTAAGGTGACTACGTCCGGAAACAGAATTTACGTGGACGTGTACGTCATTATGAAGTACGGCGTATCCATCGGCGCGGTTGCCGAATCCTTAAAGGAAGCTATTAAATATAAAGTGGAAGGCTTCACGGGGATGATTGTGGATACTGTCAACGTAAACGTTATCGGCGTCAAATTATAACGGTTCTTTTACGCGGACGGGAAAATTTTTCTCGGCCAGCGTTTTTATGCTTGCGGTTATTTCCTTTTGCTTCACGCGCACACGCGCATTCCTTTATAACCGCGCAAGGGCTTTGCAAAAAGTCGGAAAAAGATAAACAAGGAGCATGTATAATGCATAAGACTATAACGAGCAGCGACTTACGTAAAATGATTTTGGTGGGCGCGAAACAGCTCGAAATCAATCGCGCAAAAGTAGACGCGTTAAACGTATTCCCCGTTCCCGACGGCGACACGGGTACGAATATGTCTTTGACGATGCAATCGGCGGTGAAGGAATTGAACGCTTGTCAATCCTACGCCTTTGTAGAAGTTTGCGACAGTATTTCCAAGGGCGCATTAAAGGGCGCGCGCGGGAATTCGGGGGTTATTTTATCCCAAATTTTAAAGGGTATTTGCACCGTTATCCGTAAAGTGGATAAGGAAGTGGACGTAAAGACCTTTGCAAAAGCTTTGGAATCGGGTACGAAGGTTGCCTACAACGCCGTTTCGATGCCCAAGGAAGGTACGATTCTTACCGTTATTCGTATGATGGGCGAACACGCAGTAAAAGTAGCGTCCAAGAAGAAGACCTTTGAAGAATTTTTCCAAGACGTAATTGCGGAAGGGGACAAAGCCCTTGCGCTTACGCCCGAGCTTCTTCCCGTATTGAAAAAAGCAGGGGTTGTGGACTCCGGCGGTATGGGGCTTATGACCATTATCAAGGGATTCAACGCTGCGCTTACGGGTGAAGAAATCGAAGACAGCTTTATCGACGTGGAAAGCACGGGCGAAGCTTCTGATTTCGAAGACAATTCCGCCATTATCGGTATGGACCTTGGCGAAATTCAATACGCGTATTGCACCGAATTTTTCATCATCAATTTAAAGAGAAGCACGACGCTTTCGGATATCGACAGACTTCGTGAAAAATTGATGGGCATCGGCGACAGCGTTATTTGCTTGGGGGATTTGGAACTTGTCAAAGTACACGTACACACCAACCAACCCGGCAAGGCGTTGACGTACGCTTTGGAATTGGGCGAATTGGAAAGACCCAAGATTGAAAATATGTTGGAGCAAAACCGTCAGCTTCGCGCAAAGTTGGAAGCGGAAAAGAAAGAGATGGGTATGCTTGCGATTTGTACGGGCGCAGGGCTTTCGGAAATCTTCAAGGATTTGCTTGTGGACAAGATTATCGAAGGCGGTCAAACGATGAACCCTTCGGCAAGCGATATTGCAAGCGCGGCGCAAAAAATCAACGCGGAACACGTCTTTGTATTCCCCAACAATAAAAATATCACGCTCGCGGCGGAACAGGCAAAGAGCCTTGTAGAAAACAAGACCTTGCACGTTATCCCCACCAAAAACGTACCGCAGGGCTTTGCGGCGGCTTTGGAATTCGACCCTGAAATGAGCGCGGAAGAAAACAAAATCAATATGATTCACGCCCTTGACAACGTAAAGGTTGGTCAAGTTACGTACGCGGTAAGAAACACGTCTATCAACGGCTTCTCCATTAAGGAAGGGGATATCATCGGCTTGGACGACAAGAAGATTTTGGCAAAGTCGCAGTCTTTGGAAGAAACGATGTTGAAACTTATCGGTAGAATGAAGGAAGATTTCCACCAGGTAATCACCCTTTACTACGGCGAAGACGTCAAGGAAGAAGAAGCGGAAGCGCTTTGCGAACAAATCGCGGAAAAATACCCCGATTGCGACGTGGATTTCCACAACGGCGGTCAAGCGGTATACTACTACATTATGTCTTTGGAATAATGTATAAATATTTATAAATTGCATATAATTATACAAACGGGAAGGCGGCGGCGCGTTCCCGTTTTGCGTAAATAAGGAGTTTTTTGTTAGCATGAAATTATCTGCCTTGCGTTCGATTGGCGAAAAACGCGAAAAAGATTTTCATAAATTGGGGATATTTGAAGTGGAAGATTTAATCCGCTTTTATCCGCGCGCGTATTTGGATTTGACCGAGCGTTCGTCTTTAAAAACAGCCTATCATAACGATATGGTTTTGGTGGCTTGTCAGGTCAATCGCGTCACCCCCGTAAACTACGGAAATAAGCGGAAAATGGTGAAGGCGTTTTGTACGCAGGACGGGTTTCCTTTCACCGTCGTTTGGTTTAATCAGCCCTACGTCATACAAAAATTAAAAGCGGGGGAATATCTTTTCTACGGCAGAGTGCAAAACAAATTCGGGCAGGTTTCCCTTGTCAATCCCACCTTTGAAGAGCTGGATAAAAACTATCGTTTAAAGGGGATCGTACCCGTGTATTCGCTCAAAGGCTCGCTTTCGCAAAAGGTAGTGCGCGCGGCAATCAAGGAAGGCTTGCAAAAGGTGGATTTATCCACCGTGATACCCTATCAAATCGACAAGAAATACGGTTTGCCCGATTTGACGAGAGCGTACTATGAAGTGCATAACCCCACTTCGCACGAAAACAAGGATACCGCGTCCGAGCGTATCGCTTTGGAAGAATATTTCACTCTTATCTCCGCTTTTAAAATCATCAAGGGCGGCAAGGAAGAAGCAAGGGTGCATAATTATACGGTGAAGGCGGCGGAAGTTAAGGAGTTTGCCGCGCGGTTTGGGTTTGAATTTACGGACGGGCAAAAAATGGCGGTGAACGAAATTTTCGAAAGCGTATACGCGCCCACCCGTATGAACAGGCTTATCCAAGGCGACGTTGGCAGCGGGAAAACGGCGGTGGCTTTGTGCGGGATTTATATGGCGGTGAAAAGCGGCTTTACCGCGGCGTATTTATCCCCGACGGAAGTTTTGGCGGAGCAAAATTATCAGGTTTTGAAAAAGTATTTCCCTGAATATTCTATCGGGTATTTGGCGGGGGGTATGACCGCGAAAGAAAAGCGGGAAATGAAAGAGCGTCTTAAAAAGGGCGAAGTGGATATTTTATGCGGTACGCACGCGATTATCCAAGGGGACGTGGAAATTCCCCGTCTTTCCTTTATCGTTTGCGACGAACAGCACCGCTTTGGCGTAGCGCAGCGCAACGCTTTGGCGGAAAAGGGCTTGGGCGTGGATATGCTGGTTATGAGCGCGACCCCCATTCCCCGTACTTTGTCCTTGATATTTTACGGGGATTTGGACGTGACGACGATTACGGACAAGCCCAAGGCTCGGCAGGAAATTTCCACGAGTATTATCCCCGAAAGCAAGTACGACGATATGCTGGAATACGTGCGTAAGGAAACGCAGGCGGGCAAACAGACGTACTTTGTTTGCGCAAAGATTGAAGACGACGAAGAAGGGTCTATCATCAGCGTGACGGAGCTGTTTGAAGAGCTGAAAGACAGGCTGCCCACGGTGCGGTTTGGGCTGTTGCACGGGCGTATGAAGGATAAGGAAAAGACCGAAGTGATGACGGCGTTTAAAAACAAGCAGTTTGATTGCTTGGTGTCTACGACGGTTATTGAAGTGGGCGTGGACGTACCCAACGCTACGACGATGATTATATACAATGCCGAGCGGTTTGGGCTTTCGCAGCTGCATCAGCTTCGCGGGCGCGTGGGGCGCGGCTCGGACAAGAGCTATTGCTTTTTGTTGATGGGGTCGGAGAGTGAAACGGCGAAGGAGCGGCTTTTGACCTTAAAAAACAATTCCGACGGGTTTAAAATTGCGGAAAAGGATTTGGAAATGCGCGGCAGCGGGGATTTCTTCGGTACGCGGCAATCGGGCAAGATGTTGACGGATATTAAAAATTTGCGGTATCCCACCAGCGTGATTTTTATGGCGAAAAAGCTGTCGGACGAAGCGTTTGCGGGTAGGTTTGACACCGAGCGTTTGCGCGACGCGGCGATTAAGAAATACGAGAGCTTGAAAGACGTCGTTTTAAATTAACCAAGCTGAGCTTGGAGGCAGTTTTACGTCTTGTAAACGTTTTTTAAGATAGTAGACGACTGTATTTGTTTTGTACGTTCTATATAGTGGAAGGTTTGTGTTCGACCGTGGGAGTGCGCGATTTGGATAAAATGGAGCGATAACGGGGTTTTTCTTGGTTGGTAAGGCAAAAAACGAGAAAAAAATCGTAAAAAATGCAAAAAAATTTTTTATCACTATTGACGAAAGCGTTTTTTTGTAGTATAATGATACCGTAAGATGCTTTACGGAGGTATACGGCTATGGTAGCAAAGCAAGAAACGAAACAAGACTTGTTCGATATGAACGCAATTATTTTTGATGAAAACGGCTTAATTCCCGTAGTCGTACAAGACTACGAAAGCGGTGAAGTGTTGATGCTCGCGTCGATGAACGCAGAGGCGGTGGAAAAAACTTTTGAAACGGGTTTTGCGCATTATTACAGCGCGGAAGGCGTGTATAAGTTTGGCACAAAGGGCGGCAACACGCAAGCGTTTAAGGTTGCTTTTTTAAACAACGAAAGCAATCAGCTTTTAATCAAAGTAAGACAAAAAGGTACGGCGAACCCCGAGAAAAAGGCGTTCACCTGCTTCCCTACGCAAATCAAAGGGGAATATAACGAAATCGGCGGCGAAATGTTTGGGCGTTTGCAACGCATTATCACGCAATACCGTCAAAACCCCGAAGACGGCGCGTACGCCAGCTTTTTGTTCGCGCGCGGCGTGGACAGAATCGGTAAAAAGGTCGGCGAAGAAGCGGTGGAACTCGTTATCGCGGCGAAGAATGCGGAAAAGGTTGGCGTTGTCAACGAAGCCGCGGATTTGTTGTACCACGTAATGGTACTTTTGAATGCGAAAGAAGTGAAGATTTCCGAAGTATGCTCGGAACTTTGCAAGCGCAATAGATAAGTAAATTTTTATCGGTGCCGCTTCGGCTTTCGAAGCGGCGCTTTTATTTTAAGACGAATACTATGAAAAGACAAAAAGAGCCTTGCGGGGCTCTTTTTTATAAAATTTACGACAAAGTTTGACAAAATGCACGCAAAATATTTAAAAATTGCGTGCATTTGCATTGTATAATGCTCTATGCTGAAAATTTCGGCTTTATGCGTATCAGAAAAAGGAGTAAAATACAATGGCAAGAAAGATTGTGATTACGGGCGGCAAGGGTGGAGTCGGAAAGACGACGGTGGCGGTGCATTTGTCGGCGCAGCTCGCTAAAAAGGGGCATAGGGTCGTCCTTTGCGACGGGGATTTTGGCTTGAACAACGTGGACGTAGTGGCGGGCGTGGAAAACCGCGTGGAATTTGATTTAATCGACGTCATTGAAGGCAAGTGCCGCGCCAAGCAGGCTTTGATTCGGCATCCCTTTTATCCCAACCTACATATCCTTACCAGCCGCCACGCCTTGCCCGAACGGTACGTGTCGCCGCAAGCGGTGAAGGTGGTTTTAGACTCCCTTGCGCCGCAGTTTGATTTTATCATCATCGATTGCCCTGCGGGGATTGACGAAGGTTTCCATCGCGCTGTGGCTTCGGCGGACGAAGCCATCGTCGTCACGACTTCGCATATATCCGCGCTTCGGGACGCGGACAAGACCATCACGGTTTTGAAAAGCTATCATTTAAAGAACATTTCCTTGGCGGTGAATTTGGTGCGGGGGGATTTGTTGATGTCGGGGGAATGTTTTTCACCGCAGGACGTAACGGAGCTTTTGAAAACGCCGCTTATAGCCGTTTTGCCCGATGAATACGAGATTTACGAAGGGAATTTGGAGCGTATCCACGTAGCCTTTCGATTGATGGCGAACAATTTAGTGACGGGGAAAAGGCGGTTGTACGACGTGACGAGAAAGTACGGCGGGTTTTGGGGCAACGTGCGCCGCGCTTTGAAAAAGCGGTTGTAAAAGGGGGTTGATATGCGAGAATTATCAGCGGAGCTTTTGCGGTTGAATAAGGTTATCCAAGCGGATAAATCGGTGATGAGCGACGCTTGTAAAACGCTGGTTTTGCAGGATTTTGCCGAAAAGTTTAACGAGTATTTCGACCTAATCGGTTTGCCGCGCATGGAAATTGCCTATCAAAACGGGATTTATACCGTGAACGTAGCTTTTCAGGCTGAGAGTATTAAGAAATTCAACGTCTTAAAATAAAACGGCGTATATGCGTCACATTTCGGCGTCGTAGCTCCGCGCCCACTCAGTTACGTACGCTTATGTACGCGCCTTCGTGGGTGCTCGCTACTTCTTGAACTGTTCGCATCTACGCCGTTTTACCCGTTTCAAACAGGCGAAAATTTTATCCAAATAATGTCGCCCGCACCGTCGAAAGCAAGATTAAAAAATGAGCGAAAAGATTGTAAGACTGGCTCCAAGATCATCTTGGTGGAAACCTTCCGCAAAGGCTTGACAAATCCCGTAGCAAGGCGTAAAATATATTCTATAAGAATATATATACAAAGGAAAAGGCTATGGGATACGCATTTACGAGTTTTTTAACGCAAGCGGCTTTTACCGTTGGGGTAATCATTCTTTTTGGGTTTTTGATTGCCGTTTGCAACAAGGCGTTTTATAAAAATATGGGCGCGTTTGGCAAAGCGGCGTGTTATATTACGGGCTTTATCGGTACGCCCATTCACGAGCTTGCGCACGCGTTGATGTGCTTGGTGTTCGGGCATAGAATTACGGAAATCAAGCTTTTCCAAATCTCGTCCGACGACGGTACGCTGGGCTACGTAAACCATAGCTATAACCGAAAAAATATCTATCAAGTAATCGGGAATTTCTTTATCGGCGTTGCGCCCATCACCGTCATTTCCTTGGTGTTGTATTTTCTGTCTAAATGGCTTGTGCCTGATATGGCAGCGGCGATGTTTGCGCATACGGAAAATATCACGATGGAAGCGGGGCTTGGCAGCGCGTTTCAATCGATTTTTGCCGCGATTGGCGAGTTTTTCTCCTTTGCGGGTCACGGAAAATGGTGGCTGTTTTTGCTCATCGGCGCGTTTTTAACCTTGCATATGACCCTTAGCGGCGCGGACATTAAAGGCGCGTGGGGCGGGCTGATCGTATTACTCGTCTTGCTGTTGCTTGTCAATATCATTCTTTCGTTTATCAGCCTTTCCGTGTTGAACGGGTTTACGCAATTTTTATTGGGCGTTGGCGGATATTTGACAAGCCTTTTGATTTTGTCCTTGATTATCTGCCTTATCGTTATGGGCGTTTCCTTTATATTTAGATTGATTTTTAGAAGAAGATAAAATATAAGCCGCCGAGCAAAAATTGCTCGGCGGCTTTGGTAGTATTTAGTCTATTTTTTCCACGCAAAGCACGGTTAAAAGGCTTTGCGTTACGGCAAATTTAATCTCGAAATCGGCAAAGCGCATACCGTATTCCCGTCCGTCGTCTTGATAGGAAGGGCGTGGGTCGTCGGCAAGGCATTGCAAAAGCCCCGCCCGTTTTTCTTGGGGGATTTTCATAAGCAAAGCTTCGGGAAATACCACTTCCAAGCGATGGGCTTCGTGCTCCGCGGCATAGCCGCCCGTAGCGTTTTTTATGCAATCGGCAAAGGGCAAGTAGGGCTTGATATCCAAAATGGGCGTTCCGTCCAAAAGATCCGCGCCCGAAACAACCAAAACGCACCCGTCCTTTTCCCGTTTTTCCACTCGCAAAAGCTTAACGCAGGACAAGCCTATGGGGTTGGGACGGAAAGGGGAGCGGCTGGCGAACACGCCGACCCTGGTATTGCCGCCAAGGCGGGGCGGACGGACGGTTGCCGACCAGCTTTCTCTATGCGCCGCGGAAAAATCGAAAATCAGCCAAAGATGGGAAAATTCTTCGATGCCGCGCAGAGCTTCGGGGTTATTGAAAGCGGGTTCGAAAACGATTTCCGCTTGCAAATCGGGGGCTCTGCCGCTTTGGCGGGGTATGCCGAATTTCTCTTTGAAATCGCTGCGAATACGCGCGATGGGTTGTACGTAAAATCCTTTTTCCATAACGTAGCCATTATACCCGCTTTTTTTTATTTTGTCAAGGGTGTAAAAGGTTGATAAAGTTTTTGATTTATATTATAATATTTTTGTGTTTATAAACGTCGTATCTCGGCGTTGTAGCTCCGCGCCTTATTCATCGAAAGGGAGAGTTTATCGTGAAACTGACTGAAATTTTCAACAACAAAAAATACGCTTTGTCTTTTGAAGTGTTCCCGCCCAAGACGGACGACGTGTACGACAGCGTCAAGACGAGTACGGAAGAAATCGCCAAGCTTTCGCCCGCTTTTATGAGCGTGACCTACGGTGCAGGCGGCGGAACGAGCAAATATACCCTGGAAATCGCGAAAAATATTCGTCAACGCTTTGGTGTGGAATCTTTGGCGCACCTTACCTGCGTTTCGTCGACGCGGGAAACGGTGTTGTCGCGCATTGAAGATTTTAAACAGGCGGGCGTACAAAATATTATGGCGCTTCGCGGGGATATTCCCAAGGAAATGCAGGGCGCGGATAGAAGCGGTTGGGCGTATCAACACGCGGTAGACCTTATCCGTGAAATCAAGCAAAGCGGCGGAGATTTTTGTATCGGCGGGGCTTGTTATCCCGAAGTGCATCCCGAAAGCGTAAACCAAAACGACGATATCAAATATTTAAAAGAAAAAGTAGAAGCAGGGTGCGACTTTTTAACCACGCAGATGTTTTTTGACAACAATCTTTTATATAATTTCTTGTACAAAATCCGTCAAGCGGGGATAGAAGTACCCGTGATTGCAGGGGTTATGCCCATTACCAACGCAAAGCAGGTAGAACGCGCAATTTCGCTGTCGGGTTCGTTTATGCCCCAGCGTTTTAAGGCGTTGGTGGATAAGTTTGGCGACGACAGCGCGGCGATGAAGCAGGCGGGTATTGCGTACGCAACCGACCAAATCATCGATTTGTACGCAAACGGCGTGCAATGCGTGCACGTGTATTCGATGAATAAGCCCGACGTCGCGGAAGCGATTTTTAGTAATCTTTCCCATATCGTAGGTAAAAATGTATAACGTAATTATGCAAAATTTTACCCTGCCCCAAGCGGACGAAAGGGAAATATGGCGTTACGCGGGCTGCAAAACCGCGGACGAAGCCCTGCAAAAAACCTTGCAGGCGTGCCTTGTAGAAAGCGAAAATGCAATCGTCGGCCGCGCGTGCTATTGCAAGCTCTCCGTTGCTGATTTTTACGTGTTCGTGGACGGAGCTGCGCAAAGCCAAGGCGCGCGAGAACGGCTGCGCGGTTGCGACGAAGTGGTTATTTTTGCCGCGAGCGTGGGCTTGGGTATAGATAGGCTGATGGAAAAATACGCCAAAATTTCCCCGACGAAAGCGCTTTTGTTGCAGGCGATCGGCGCGGAGCGTATCGAAGCGCTTTGCGATGAAGTTTGCGCGCATTTGCAAAGGGAGTACGGCGAAATTACCCCCCGTTTCAGCGCGGGATATGGAGATTTCCCCCTGTCGGCGCAAAAGGATTTTTTCCGTTTGCTCGATTGTCCTAAAAAAATCGGCGTCAGCTTGACGGACGCTTTGCTGATGACCCCTACCAAGTCGGTGACGGCGTTCGTGGGGATAGGCAAGGCAAAAACGACGGTGGGTTGTTTGGCTTGCGATAATCAAAATTGCAATTTTCGTAAGGAGTAAAAAAATGGACGTTTTGACCTTTTTACAACAAAATATCCTTTTTTTAGACGGCGGTACGGGGACTTTGTTACAAAGGGCGGGATTGCCCCTTGGCGAGCTGCCCGAACGCTGGAATATCACCCACGCGGAAGTATTGCAGGGCATTCACCGCGATTATTTTGACGCGGGCAGCCATATCGTTTGTACCAACACGTTCGGCGCGAACGCGTTGAAGTTTTCGGTGGCGGAGCTGGAAGAAATTATCAAGGCGGGCATAGCAAACGCGCGTATGGCGGCGGCTTCGTCCAAGGGTAGCCAAGAAAAATTCGTTGCCTTGGATATCGGTCCGCTTGGCAAGCTTTTAAAGCCGTACGGGGATTTGGATTTTGAAGAAGCGGTGGCTATTTTTGCGCAAACGGTGCGTTTGGGCGTACAATACGGCGTGGATTTGCTTTTCATCGAAACGATGAACGACAGCTTGGAATGTAAAGCGGCGCTTTTGGCGGCGAAGGAAAATTCTACTTTGCCTGTATTCGTATCCTGCGCGTACGGCGCGGACGGAAAATTGATGACGGGGGCTTCGCCCGCGGCGATGGTGGCTATGCTGGAAGGTATGGGCGCGGACGCAATCGGAGTGAATTGCTCGGTCGGACCGAATCAAATGCAGGGCGTAGTGGAAGAATTGCTTGCTAAATCGTCCGTTCCCGTTCTTGTCAAGCCCAACGCGGGCTTGCCCATCGCAGGGGAAACGCTCGCTTACGATATCACCGAAGACGAGTTTGCTACGCTTGTTGCGGGGTTTGTAAAAAAGGGCGCAAGGCTGGTTGGCGGGTGTTGCGGTACGACGCCTGCGTATATAGCCGCATTGAAAGCAAAGCTTGACGGCGTTTCGCCCCGTGAAATTAGTAAGAAAAATATCACCTGCGTTTCTTCGTATACGCACGCGGTAGAATTTGACAAGCCTATTTTGATCGGCGAGCGTATCAATCCCACGGGGAAAAAGCGGTTTCGCCAAGCCCTTATCGACGGGGACGTGGGGTATATTTTAAACGAAGGGCTTGTTCAGCAGGAAAAGGGCGCGCATATTTTAGACGTCAACGTGGGCGCGGCGGGCATTGATGAAAAAACGCAGCTTGTTCGTTACGTGGAAGAATTGCAAGCGGTGTTGGATTTGCCTTTACAAATCGACACGGCGGACGCAGCGGCTTTGGAAAGCGCGATGCGTAGATACAACGGCAAGCCGCTGGTCAATTCCGTCAACGGCAAAAAAGAAAGTATGGACGCGGTGTTCCCGCTCGTGAAAAAGTACGGCGGCGTGGTCGTGGGCTTGACCTTGGACGAAAGGGGGATTCCCGACAGCGCGGAAGAGCGGGTGGAAATTGCCCGCAAAATCACAGACGAAGCAAGCAAGTACGGCATTGAAAAAAAGGATATTATCATCGATACCTTGGCAATGACGATCAGCGCGGACAAGGACGCGGCGACAAAGACCTTGATGGCTTTGCGTAAGGTGAAAAACGAGCTTGGCGTACACACTTCCCTTGGCGTTTCCAACGTTTCGTTCGGGCTGCCCTGTCGCGAAATTATCAATGCGAATTTCTTTGCTTTGGCGTTGCAAAACGGGCTTTCGGCGGCGATTATCAATCCCAACTCCACCGAAATGCTGAAAACCTATTATGCTTACCTTGCCTTGACGGGGCAGGACGAAAGTTGCGCGGGATATATCCGTTTTGCGGAAAATTTGCCCGCGTCGACGATGGACACGGCGAAAGCTCCGTCCGTAGAAAAACAAACGGATACGGGCGAAAAAACGCCCTTACAAGACGCGATTATCAAAGGCTTAAAGGACAAAGCGGCGGCGGAGTGCGAAGCGGCTTTGGGGCAAAAATCGGCGTTGGAAATCATAGAAGAACAAATCGTACCCGCTTTGGATAGTATCGGGAAAGCGTACGAAGAAAAAAGGGCGTACCTGCCCCAGCTTTTGATGAGCGCGGAAGCGGCGAAGGCGGCGTTTGAAAAGATACGCGTAGCTATGCTTTGCGCTGGCGAAAGCGCGAAAAAGAAAGGCAAAATCGTACTCGCGACGGTGAAGGGGGATATCCACGACATCGGGAAAAATATCGTGGCGACGATGCTGGAAAATTACGGCTTTGAAATTCTTGATTTAGGTCGGGACGTACCCGCGGAAAGGGTGGCGGCTGCTGTGCAGGAAAGCGGAGCTTCGCTTGTGGGCTTGTCCGCTTTGATGACGACGACGTTGCCGTCCATGGCGGAAACGGTGGCTTTGTTAAGGGAAAAGACGCCGTGGGTGAAGATTATCGTCGGGGGCGCTGTGCTCACCCAAGATTATGCGGACAAAATCGGGGCGGACGCTTATGGAAAAGACGCAATCGCCGCCGTGCGCTTTGCGGAAAAAGTATATAAATAAACAAAAAGCTCTTTTGCGTGATGCAAAAGAGCTTTTCTAATCTTTTTATCCGTTTATAAATATAACAGCAGAGCGCACGCGCCGAGTAGGATAAATAAGAACGCGAAATTGAACACCGAGAAGAGCAAAACGTATTTTTTCGAGCCGCCTGGGTTGTGTTTGGTATATTCTCGGAAAGTAATCAGGCTGGCAAGGGAAGCAATCAGCGTTCCCACGCCGCCGATATTCACGCCGTATAAAAGCGCGGGATAATCGTTGGTAAATTGCGAAAGTAAAATAGCGGACGGTACGTTGCTGATGCCTTGGCAGGAAAGGGTGGAAACGAGCAATGCGTTTTTCTCCATCAAGCCTTCCAAAAGATTTTTCACCGCCGTAATGCGTGCCATATTCCCCGAAAATACAAAGAATGCGACAAAGGTGAAAAGTAGCGCGTAATCGACGTCCTTTAAGGCTTTTCTATCCATAAAGAGCAGGAAAGCGGGGATTACGATAAGTCCTATCCAAAAGGGGATTACGCGGAATACGATTACAATCGAAAGGGTAAATAAAAGGGAATAAATAATCGTTTTTGCAACGGGGAGAACGATTTTTTCTTCCTGCATTTGCAGGCTTTCCTTTTTTACAAATACCAGGCAGCAAAAGGTGATAAGCGCGACGGAAAGGCAAAACGGGGGGAGCATGGTCGCGATGAACTCGCCCGTGGGGATTGCAAACTTGGTGTAAAGGTATAAATTTTGCGGGTTGCCAAAGGGGGTGAGCATACCGCCAAGGTTTGCCGCTATGTTTTGCATAATAAAGGTGAACGCCATATATTTTTTCTTGCCCGTGGTGGAAAGGACGAGATATCCAAGGGGCAAAAAGGTTAAAAGCGCCATATCGTTTGCAATCAGCATAGACCCGATAAAGGTGATGTAGGTCAAGGCGAGCACCGCCGCGCGGGTGTTTTTGAAAAGCAGTACGATTTTTTGCGCCAAAAAGAAGAAAAACCGAATATTTTTAAAGGCGCAAACCACCGCCAAAACACAAAAAAGACAGGTGAGTGTTTTCCAGTCGAAATAATCGAGATATTCCGCATCGGGGGGAATAATGAAGGAAGTAATAACCGCGGCTAAAATCGCAACGCAAAGCACGGCATTTTTACAAATAAATGCCCAAATATAGGATAAAATGTGGGGAAAAGCCCGCAAGATAGGTGCTTTTGCATGGATAGCCATATTTTGTACTCCTTCTTTTTTACAACGCAAATCATTATACTCTTTCTTTATGAAAAAATCTATTGTTTTGTGCGCAGATTCAAGATTTTTCTTAAAAAATCTTGCAAAATTCTCTATTCCGTGTTATACTTGACAAAAGGAGTACGGCTATGAAAGAAATTCAAATAGGAAGATATAGACACTTTAAAGGGAATGAATATGAAGCGCTCTATATTGCAAAGCATTCGGAAACACAGGAAGAAATGGTGGTGTACAAAGCGTTGTACGGCGACGGCGGGGTGTGGGTTCGCCCTGCTTGTATGTGGAATGAAACGGTAGAACGGGACGGAAAAACCTTTCCAAGATTTACCTATATCGGGGATTAAAACGGCTATACCATGTCCGCGTTGAAAATAAAACGGACAGGGCAGGTACGAGATGAAAAAACGGAGCAAAACGCTCCGTTTTTATACTTTATATGCTTATAATTTGTTTTTGGGACAAACCTTGATACAAACGCCGCAAACGCTGCCCCTGCCTACGTCTTGGAAATGCTCTTTCATATATTTCGAGCATTTTTCCGCGTCAAAATTGCGATTTCCGTCCGTCGTTGGCTTTTCCCCGAAAATCGCGCCTGCGGGACAAGCGTTTTTGCAGATTTGGCACTCTCCGCAACCGTTTTCTATTACGGGCAACTCGCTTTGCAACGGCGCGTTAGTCAAAATGGTGGCAAGGCGCACCTTACTGCCGTAATCGGCGGATAAAAACAAGCCGCTTTTGCCTACGAACCCAAGACCCGACAATACGGCGGCGGTTTTATGCGCAACCACGCCGCGGTAGGGGTTGTTTTTACCAAGGCTTTGACTGGCGGCAACGGGAAAGGAGAAAAAGCCCGCTTCTTCGATTGCGCGCGAAAGTCGGAAAGCTATGCTATCGAGTAAAGCGTTCGCTGTGCGGTAGTGCTGAAAATACATAAAGCTTGGGCCGTTTTCAATCGTTTGCAAAACGGTGTCCGAAAGCTTTACGACGATAGAAACGGCGTTTATCAGCGCGGGAAGTCCGTCAATGGGCGGTGTAGGCAGCGCGCAAAAGCCCACCGCGTCCGCGCCGAGCGATTTGCCGAGCGTTTTTAATTGCGTTTGTAATTCTTGGGACATATTTTTTCTCCCGAAAGGAAAGTATAAACAGTATATAAGAAATTTTGGCAAAAGTCAAGACAAAAATCGTGGCTATCTATTGCAAAACCCATCAATGTATGTTATAATATGCCTATCTTATCACAAAAAGGTGTCAATATGAAAAAAGAGAGTTGCATCGGCGGTTGGAAGCTGGCTTGGATTGCAAACAGCGAAGTAAAAAGCAAGGGTATTGTTTTAAAAACGCCTGCGGACGTAAAAAAAGGCGGCTATAAGACGATAGACGCGTCCGTGCCCGGAAATTTTGAGCTGGATTTTATGCGCGAAGGCTTGATGGACGACATTTATATGGGCGTCAACAGCGTAAAGGCGCAAAAAAATGAAAATTTACACCTGTATTATTTCACGGAGTTTTCCTTTGAAAAAAAGGACGGGTTTGACGCTTTTCTCACCTTTGAAGGGGTAGATACCGCCGCGGAAATCTTTTTGGACGGCGAAAAAATCGGTTTTGTGGAAAATATGTTCCACGCCCATCAATTTTCTTTGAACGAAGCGCAGGACGGAGCGCATACCTTGCTCGTACATATTTTACCCGCGGCGATTTACGCGCGGGAATTTGACGTGCCCGCTATGTGCTTTGGTATGAAATACAACACCGATTCCACGCAAATGCGCAAGGCGGCGTCGATGTTCGGTTGGGATATTATGCCCCGTATTCTTTCGGGCGGGCTTTGGAAGGACGTAAAGCTTACCTACGCGCCTATTTCCCGTATCGTAGACCCCTTTACCTACGTACACCATTTCGGCAAGGATTACGCCACCGCGTACGTTAAAAACGCCTTTAAAATTCAAACGCAAGCCGATTATATCACCGATTTTATTATCGAGCTGAGCGGGCGTTGTAAAGACAGCGCGTTTACAAAGACCTATAAGCCCTATACGGCGAATGTGCGCTTGGATTTTGAAGTGGAAAACCCCAAGCTTTGGTGGCCGAAAAATTACGGCGAGCAAAACTTGTACGATATAGAAATCAAGCTCTTTTATAAAGGTGTGCTTTGCGACAGCGTGCAATACAAAACGGGTTTGCGCAGCGTTTGGCTTAAACGCACTTCGCAGGCGGGGGACGACGGCGAATTTTGTTTTATCGTCAACGATAAAAAGATTTTTGTGATGGGTACGAATTGGGTGCCCACCGACGCGTTCCCGTCTAGACATAACGAATATACCTTGCGGGATATTCAAATTGCCGACGAAATGGGCTGTAATATGGTGCGTTGTTGGGGCGGCAACGTATATCCCGACGAAGTATTGTATAATTACTGTGACGAACACGGGATTATGATTTGGCAAGACTTTGCGTTTGGTTGCGGGCATTATCCCGACGACGCGCGGCTTTGCGATTTGGTAAAAGAAGAAGTCAAGCAAGTTGTAATAGAAAGAAGAAATCACCCTGCGCTCGTGCTTTGGGCAGGGGATAACGAATGCGACGTGTTCGTAGTGCATAATGCAGGGCAAGCCCGCACCGATGGCGAGCAGTTGGCATTCCTTGATCCGAATTTGAACAAGCTTACCCGCGATATTATTTTGCGCGAAGTGCGCAACCACGACGCTACGCGCCCGTACTTACCCAGCTCGCCGTATATCGACGAAATCACCTATCGCTACGGCGTTCCGTCCGAAGACCATTTGTGGGGGCCGCGCGATTATTTTAAGGGAAATTATTATAAAGATCCCGAATGTCATTTCGCTTCGGAAATCGGATATCACGGCTGCCCTTCGCCCAAGTCTTTGGAAAAGTTTATTCCCAAGGATAGCTTGCCTAAAACGGATATTTACGAAATTTGCAACAATCCCGATTGGCTGGTCCACGCAACGGGTATGGAAACGCAGGTGGAAGGCAATCCGTATGCCTACCGTTTGCCATTGATGATAAGCCAAGTGGAAAGATTGTTTACAAAAGCGAGCGGGGATTTGGCTACGTTTGTGCGGCAAAGTCAAATTTCGCAGGCGGAAGCGGATAAATACTTTATTGAAAATTTCCGTAATGGCAAGTGGCGCAAAACGGGGATTTTGTGGTGGAACGTAGCGGACGGCTGGCCGCAAATTTCCGACGCCGTCACCGATTGGTACGGCTGTAAAAAGCTTGCGTGTTCGTATATCAAACGCTCGCAACAGCCCGTTTGTATGACTTGTAGAGAGCCTATCGATGGGAAGCTGGATTTGATGGCGCACAACGACAGCCAGGCGGATAAGGAGCTTAGCTACACCGTAGAAAACCTTATGACGGGCAAAGTGGTTGCTTCGGGTAAGGTGTACGTAGCCGCCAACGACAAAGCGGTGGCAACGCAGCTGGCGGAAGAAAAGTATGGCTTTTTCCTTATTAAATGGCAGGGTGACGGCGTGGAAGGTGTCAACCATTACGCTTGCTCGCTTGGCGAGTATTGGGATTATGATGCGTATGCGGAATGTATGAAAAAAGCAGGCTTCTACGACGAATTTAAAGGGTTTTAATAGGTTGTAAACGAGATAAAGCGCCCTAAAAGAAAAATACTCTTTTGGGGCGCGGATTTTTAAAGAAGGATTGCATATTTTGATGAAAAAAGCGTTGACTTTTTAAAACGGGTGCGTTATAATAAATGCGTTAATTGCATAAACAAAGCAAGCAGGAATATCGAAGCGGTCATAACGAGGCGGTCTTGAAAGAAAATCCGTTTCATCGCTGAAATTTTTCTAAACCCCTTTATTTACGTGGGTTTGCGCGATTTTGAGTGGCAGAAGTGCGAATAGCTTTCTCGCAGTTTTCTCGCAATTTTACAATTTAATTACATACGCGGAGATGGTAGAGTGGCCGATTACGGCAGTCTTGAAAACTGCAGGGTGTAACAGCCCCGGGGGTTCAAATCCCTCTCTCCGCGCCACAGCCTTGGAATTTTGAGTGAATTCCAAGGCTTTTTCTTTGCTTTCATGCGCCGAGTAGATTCCCGATTACTTTCGCGCTTTCCAGTTTGCTCGTATGATCGACATGGCTGTAAATGTTTGCCGTCGTACTCATATCTGAGTGCCCAAGCCAGTCCTGAATCATCTTCATTGGTACTTTGTTAGCAAGGAGCAAAGATGCGCAGGAATGTCGTAAATCGTGGAAGCGGATTTGTTTCAATCCGTTCTTGGCAAGAATGACTTTGAAATGCGAACTGATATACTTTGGCGTAAGAATATCTCCGATAGCGTCCACGCAGACGTAGTCGAGATATTTTTTGTTGTACGCGCCCCGCAACAGCTTTCGCATGCTTTCTTGCTTCGCTTTCTCTTCCAATAAGATTTCTTTCACTTGCGGAATTAAGGGAAGTGAACGATAGGACGATTTTGTCTTCATAACGTCGTGCCCTTCGATTCGACCGCCTTCAAGTTTGTTTTCAATAACTTTATGACGTATCGTGATTTTGTTTTCCGTCCAGTCGATTGCCGACCACTTGATTCCTAGCACTTCGCTTCGTCGCAAGCCGTAGTATGCGGTGAGTATAACCGCTATCCGCATCGGTTCGTTATCCAAGCAATCTAACAGTTTCTTAATTTCTTCTTGATTGTAGTAGCTTGCAATGTACTGCGTGGCTTTCGGTCTATCCGCTTGGTCGCAAGGATTTGCTAAGATAATTCCGCGCTTGACAGCATGCTTAAATGCAATATGCAGAAGGGAATGATACCTTTGCGCTGATGCACCTGTTAAACCGTCATTGCGAAGATAGGCATAGAAATCGTTAAGCTCATCGCCCGTGATTTCTTTTAAGGGAACGCCTAGCTTTTGGAAATACTTTGCAATGCGTGTATCCGCCATTAACTTATAGTTGTTATAGGTTAAGACGGATAAATTGCCTTTGTATCCGTCCAGCCATTCAGCAACGTACTTATCGACGGTGCATTCGGCTAGCCTACGCTTTTCTCGTTCGGCGTGCGTCATATTCGCATACAGGTACATATCTTCGCTGTTGTACTGTGCGACGACTTCCATCAAACGGTGGTTTGCTTCCGTTTTGTTGCCGCGTTTTACGTCAAGATGCAGGTTCTGCCATTTTTCCTTTCTCTTTCCGCTCATATCATAGAGATTGATGACGGCGTACCATTTTCCATTTTTTTCGGTCAAACGACCTGTGATTCTTTTCATAATTTGTTTTTCCTCCTTGTTAATTTATTTTTTCTAATTTGGTCGTATCGCCATCGGCAATCACACGATAGCACATTTTCGTTTGAAAGTCCAGACTTTTTTGGGACGATTTGGGACATTTGCGGTTATTTTTTTCATAAAGCTTTTCACCCATCAGGAAAGCGACCAAACGAGTTTTGGGAACGAGAATTTTCCCCGCCAATTGAATGGTTGACAGCTTGCCTGTTTTTGCCAATTCGTAAGCTTTGTTCTTGCCAATGCGAAGCACCTTTGCCGCTTCGGGAACGGTGAGTACCTCGGGATAATCTTTTAACATACTATAACATTTTCTTTCCGTCAATTTTTTTCCTCCTTATAATTTCATTTCTTGTTCATTGTCGGATTCGGGTTCGTTTTCATTTTCTAAATTTTCTTCTTCCGTGTGTGCCTTTTTGAGTGCGAGTGATATACCGACAGCGGTGAGAGTAAGTGCGGCTGCGAAGTTTCCGCTTGCTTCTCTTGCTCGTTCTTCCGCTTCTCGCTCTTCGGATGTTTTTCCGTCATTGCCCGTACCCATGGTCGAGATTAACCCTGCAGAGCCAGCCAGAAGAACACCAGTGCGAGAGGGAACAGCGAGCAGATTAGGCTTGTCCAAAACATTACCTTTTCTCGTTTGTCCGTTTGCTGCACCAGAGAAGTATATTCCTCGTTCAGCTTCCCAACCTGTTTTGCGTACTCCGCTTGCGTTTGCCGAAAGGCTTTGTCCGTCTGCTCTTGTAGATTCCTGATGTGTCCGCGTATCTCCAGGTTCAGTCCGCTGACCGAGTGTTCCATTTCGCGCATTGCCGTTTCCGTCCTCGAAAAGAACCTGCGGCTGTGCATTTCCATCTCGTCCGTCAGCGTTTGCATTTGCCCCAGCGTCGCCATCAGGGAGTTCCATTCTTCTTCCGTCAACATGACCATGGGTATCTCGCTTTGCGTTTCTTCCTCGTTTGGTTTGTACATGTCCGTCATCTCGTCCAGCGAGAATTTCTTGCCTTTGTCTGAACTCATCTTCCATTACCTCCTTTAAATATTTTTCGTCCGAGAGCTTATCGTCGTTGCATTTGCGGTAAGCTCCGTTTTTGTATTTGGGTTCTTTGAAACAAGTGTAGGTTATATTTTTTCTACCGCGCTCCCAGCGAACGCCGTAGCCCATATTCTTCATCCGTAAAATAAATTCTTCCTGCGTTCCTGAGCCCTCCATAGCATACTTAATGGACGCACGCAACCGGAATTTCCAACTCTCTCGTTTTACTCCCGAGCGGTATTCCCTTGACGAGATAGATTTTGTTTGTCCGTTCTCGTAGGGCGTGAGCACAGAGAGACGATGCTCGGCGCAGACCTCGTCGTTAATCTTCCGTAGCCGTTCTATGTTTTGTCGGTCTTCGTGTAGTTTTTTTCCCGTTTCCGTATGCACCGTGTCGATGACGAAGTGATTGTGAATGTGATCTCTGTCGCTGTGCGTTGCAACGAGTACGCCGTAGCCAGGCCACGCGCGTTTGGCAAACTCCAAACCGATTTCGTTCGCTTGGTCGGGCGTTATTTTTTCGTCGGGGTGAAAGGATTGCACGTAGTGCCGAAAGCATAAACCTTTTTCTTTATTCCAAACGGCTTTGTTTGCCATGAACTCTTGGTAGGCAAATTTCGGTGTGCAGTTTTGTCCGCTGACTGCGTGTGCGTTTTCTTTGGGCTTTGTCTTTTCAGGATTAAGACAGTAGTTGATGACAGCTTTCATTCGAGAGGGGAGATGGTCGGCTTGGTTTGTATATTTAATTTTCGTTAGCGTTGCCAATCTTTTGCTCCTTTCCGAGCAAGCTGTCGGAGCTCTTCATAGCTCTGTTGTAAAACTTCGTTCGCTTCCGCGAGCGAAATCGCCTCAATTTTGCCCAAATGCGCCAGCCTCGTCAGTTGGTTTAGGTTGTTCCCGATTCGCCGTAATTCGGCGAGCAACGGCGTCAAATCGTCGATTACCGTGATGCGTTTGCCCATAGCGCACGCCACGAGAAAATCGGTGCGGTTCATGCCTGCTTTTGTTGCTTTGGTATCGATTGTCGTTAGTTCTTTTTCGGTTACCCGAATGGGTATGGAAATGCTTCTTTTTCTCAAATAATAATCCTCCTTAAAAATATATTTTTTGTCCAACTTTCGTCCCTGTGGACGGTAGGGGTGCGGGTTACTCCCGCTTGATGTGCGTTGGCGGATAGCCACGCGCTCTGCTTGCCACAGCAAAGCTGTGAAATGGGTAGCAGATGAGTTCCTTATTGCGTCCTTATGCAGGGACGCAAGGGACGGAAAAAACGGAAGTTTGACGGACACGCTTTCTTGCGTCCTATACGTCACTTCCGTCACTTTCGTCGGCAGAAGGAAGGTACCATGTCTTAATGTAACGCTTTCCGTTGCTCCGTCCGCTTGTGAAAAAGACGTCGTTTTCTTCCAGTGTGTACCGCCATTTATTCATCAGTTGTTTGAGTGCTTTTGCTGAAATATTTTTCCCAGAAAAAGAATTGAACCGTTCGGCAAGCTCTGTGTTCCCGCCGTCGAAAGATTGCAGTTGCTTCATCATTTCAATAAGCAAGGTTATTTCTTCGGGTTGGGAGAGCGTGGGTTCTTCCAGGCTGTCGCCTTTAAGTTCCCACTCACAGTTTTCTTTTTTGAGTTGAATTTCAATTTCTCTGTTCTCAATATCTCGCCCTGTACAGAACAGCGTCGCGCCGTTTGCGTTGCGCTTGCTTTGGTCGAGAATGAATACTGCGTCCATTGCTCCGCTGATTCCCGTCGTGCCTGACAGTTTGTTTAAGGCATAGCTGTCGCCTTGCTTTCGCAAGTGGTGAACGAGCAAAAGAGAAATCTTTTTTTCGTCTGCCAACAATTTCAATGCACGGACTTCTTCATAGTCGTTCGCGTAGGAAGTTTCGATTCCGTTGTTGCGAACGATTTGGAAGGTGTCGATGATGACGAGCACGGTATCGGGATGTTCCAAAATGAATTTGGAAATTTGCATACACAGTTCGTCGCCGATTGTGCCTGCTGTCGTTGCGAAGTAGAGCGAGGCAGGGGCTTCGTCTGTAAGTCGGTTGAGCCTGTCTTGCAATCTCGACAGAGAATCTTCCAACGCAAGGTAAAGCACCGTACCTTGTTTGGTAGGAAGATTCCAGATAGGCTCGCCTTTTGCAACTTGCAAAGCAAGGAGCAAGACCATCCAGGATTTCCCGACTTTGGGTGCGCCGCCGAGCATAGAGATGCCCTCGGGCAGTAGTGTTTCCACGCAGAAATTACGCTTTGGCAATCTTGCGTCCATGAGCGTTTCGCCGTCTATTACGGCAAGTCGTTTTGGTGTTTGTACGTTCATTCATTATCCTCCTAATTTTGTTTTTCTTTTTTTGTACAATTTACCGCTTTGAGTTAAAATATTTTTTCTATCACCTCCTGATTTTTAATTTACCCCTACACTTTGGTATTGCTGAAAAAGTGAAGGAATTGATAACCTTTTCTTTGTGAGCCTTTTTAGAGTAAACAAAAAAGACTTGCAGCACAAAAAGACGGCGACGTAGTTCTCGCCACAACGATAAAATATAGTCGTTGTGCATCTTCATAGAGATGCGTCTGTTAAGTACTGCAAGTCTTATTACTTGCTTAAACAAGTTTGTTACTTGTTTTGATTAATGAAAATTTTTTAAATTTTACATCATCTATTTTCCCTCTGCTTGTTTTTTGGAATCGTATTCTAACATAAAAAAGAGATTGTGTCAACAATTTATACACTCACAAAAAGCCATTTTTGAAAAAACATTCCAAAATAAAGCACTACTTTTGTCGGCTTTTGTCGAAACTAAAAAAGCAACATAAAATTGTTGTTAAGTGTAGGTTGTTTTTGAAATAATAATTTTTAATTTTTTTAAATACGCTTGCAATATTTTTTAAATAGAGTTACAATGCGACAACGTTCAGCAGAGGCAGGTATGAGTTTAAAACACCAAATCAAGGAACTGACAGGGCGAGATGTATATGTGCCTGAGTATGAAGAAATAAAAAAGTCCGACAGAGTGAATTCTGCCAGACGAGCTACTTATGTGGAGAGAAACTATTGGATGATAGACGATGGGGAATTGAACGGGTCTATACATTTTCATGCACTTATTTATATACCCGAAGGAGAGATGATATGCGTGTAAAAAAAGAAGAAAGGAGAATTGAGGAAACTTTTCAATTTAATGGATATTGGTGGGTATTAAAAAGAAAAAACCAAGCATGAAACTTGGTTTTATTTTACAGGTAAAATTTCTTTAAAAAGTATTGACGGGATTTAAAAAATCTGCCATCATAACTGAAAAACGTTCGAGCCTTTTGTTATGGAAAAAGAAACGCTATTAATATTTAAGGTGTAATCTTCGTTTGATATAACGGTACAAGTGGTTTCATCTGCAACAATATCAGTAATGACATTACCAAAACGTAAATTTTTAATACCTATTCTGCCTTTAAAAGTATTCGGCTTTTCCCATTCAACAATTTTTTCAAAAGCGTTTATCGTGTGAAATCCTAACACGTATTCTAAATAAACCGAAATAGGACCTAATGCAGACCAACCGCAAAAATTGGGACGAACGTCACTTTTATTATTTGTTTGTTTTGCTGGTTTATATTCAGTAGGGGAATAACATTCCCAAATGGTGTGCGGATCGTATTCTTGATAGGTCTTTAACATTTGTTTGAAGAGTTTATAACCCAGTAATTGCGCTTCTTGGTAATATCCGTAATTTGCTATGCCTTTCAATGTTGCGTATGCTGTTGGAAGCCAAACGGAACCGCGCCAATACTGTCCTTTTTCTTGGAAATCAGCATCTTTTCGTGAAAGGGAAACTAACGGAATATCACTACCGAAATCGGTGTCGTCTAAAAGATAGGATAGCATTATTTGCGCTTGTTCTTCGCTTGCAATTTGACTGGTTAGCGGCCAATAGGAAGCAATGGTACGTGCCTTATAGAAATGCCCGTCGTTGCAGTCGATATCGTAATAGAATTTATCTTCGTTATCCCAGTAATAAGCATTGACAATCTTTTTCTTTTCTAAATACTTATTATTCCATTCGCCTGCATGTATTTTATCGTTAATTAAACTAAATAAATTTGAAATAGCTTTTGCGGACAATGCCTGTTGGCAAATAGCGTCTAACCAAAGCATGTCAGGGTTATTTGGACGCTCTTTTTCAGCCCGTTCGCCTTTTCTTCCGCGCGGCGTGTTGTCCATGCCTGAACGTCCGCAATCCCATTTATACCCCTTTTCTTCGGTAATCCAACAGGTTTCAGCGTTGACATTTGATAAGGTCTTGCGTTCTTTTAAATTTTCCAGCCACTCATACTGGCGTTGTAAAGATTTCTTTTTGTAGAGCAATTCTTCGATGTATTCCTTATTGCCGTGAATGAGTGCATTTTCATACTCTGCCCAAGCCAGAAGGGGAGGGTTGTCTGCAATATGTACTTGGATATTAAAAGGAACGTTTGGAAGTGCGCCAGTCCAACTCGGCTCGCTCCGTGTGGGAATAATGGGGGGTAAGGTTTTTCCGTGGAAAAGAACTTCATAAAAGTTCTTAAAGCTTTCTACCCCTGGGAATACTTCCTGTGCAAATTTGCAAAAAAGCGCCATAAAACAAGTATCCCAAATCCAGATTTGAGAATCGCAAAAGCCTTCATCCATATAAGGGTTTTGTGGCATATCATCAACGTATTTTACATGTTCACGGGCAAGTTCCCATGCTTTCAAGTAAAAGCTTTCGTATTCGGGAAATTGTTCGCAGACGGGTAAAGGGATATAATCTTTCCAATTTAATGCGTTAAAATTTTTATTCATAATGGTAGTCCCAAAATTAGTCTGGGTGTTTTTCTTTTTTAGTACGGGCATCAGAGGGGGAGATATGTTCTTTCTTTTTGTAAAATTTATTAAATTGTACGTAATCACTAAATCCACATAATTCGCTGATTTTTGTTAAGCTTAATTGCGTTTCGTTTAAGAGTTTTTTGGCGAAATTTATACGCATGTCTAAGATGTAGGCTTTAGGAGTAATTCCGAATTTTTCTTTGAATAGTTTGCAAAAATAATCGGGCGAATAAAAGATTTGTTCAGCCAAGTCTTCAATCTTGATATTTTGAGTAAAATGCTCATCAATATAATTCTTTATGAAATCGAGCAAATCGTCTTTTGTCGAATGTTGATTGGGGGATAAGTCAATTAATAATCGATTCAAGTATAGACAAATTAGTTCTTGGAAGAAAGCAGAGTGTGCAGTATATTCTTTTTCTATACGGCGCACAGAATCATAGAATTTTTTTTCTTTATCGCGTGTAAAAAATGGTGTCTTCAAAATTGATAGATTGGGTAATTTATCGCCTGCTTCTAAAGTGAAACCGATAGCGGTAACTTTAGAAGAAGCGTAGTGTTTTTCGTCGTGCAATGTATTAGGCGGGATAACAATAAGCGTATTGCTTGCAAAGTCAATCTGCTCGTATGCCCCTTGTTCTTTTTCAGTAAAAATAAGCGGACCAGTAGCTGCGTGTGTCGATTTTTTCCAGGTTGTATATCCGTTCGTATTGTGATAATACACCAGCTCAAAACAGTTGTGAAAATGCATTTTGATGTGCACTGGCGAATTGTATTTATCAATATAGACGTAGGCTAATTTCATAAAATATCCCCCTTTATTGTAGTATAAACAATTTTTTTTCAAATGTCAAATCTATTACGTCAATATTAAAAAATAACGGAAAATGACAAGTCGTATAGCGGAAAATGATATTGAGACATTTGGGGGGATATATTATAATATAATCAAGTAATAAAAATGATGAGAGCGAATACCATCTTCGTTTTTTTTCAAAAAGAGACCAAAGGGGAAAAGGACAAGCGGTTAATTTTATGGAAAATAGATTAACAGCACAAAACTGGATTTTCCAGGAAAAACTAGTAAAGGAGTAGATGTATGAATATTAAAAAAGTGTGGTGTAAATGTATAGGTGCATTAACATTGGCGTTTTGTGTTTTTAGTACAATTCAGAACCCTTGTTTAGCTCAAGCGGATTCCTTGGAATATAAAGAAGAGTCTTTGAAAAATATTAAAAACGTAATCATTATGATTGGCGACGGTATGGGGCCTGAACATGTGCGCGCTGGTGCGATACAGAAAGGGGAGCCTTTACATATTCAAACCATCGAGCAAACCTCGTACTCTTTAACTGCATCGGCGGACAACGCCGTTACCGATTCAGCGGCGGGAGGAACGGCGATTGCTACGGGTGTGCGCACGAATAATGGCTATGTTGGTAAAGGGCCAGATGGAAAGGATTTGACGACCATTATGGACCTTGCTTTAGAGTGCGGCAAGCGTACGGGCGTTGTTACAACAGATGTTCTTTCGGGGGCAACTCCTATGGATTTCGCGGGACATAGCAAAAACCGTAACGCAAGTGCGGAGCTGCTGGAAACTGCTGCGGATAGCGGAATTAACTTATTTATCGCAAATCAACAAGATTCAATCGGAACGTTCACTGATAAGACAGGAAACGTTTACACAGACGTTGACAACTTGGACAATATTTCCGAATCGCAATCCGATTACGTGATTGGGGATTATTCCATCAAGGCGAGTGCCGAGCCTATGTCGGCGGAAAGCGGCGGCGTTGCGTTTGATAGAGTGGTGAGAGAGTCGCTGGAATATTTGTCCCAAGATCCTGACGGCTTCGTGTTGATGGCAGAAGGCGCAAAAATCGACAAGAAAAGTCACGATAACGATTTTAATGGAATGCTTGCCGAAATGTTGGCGTTCGACGATGCTGTAAAAATTGCAATGGATTGGGCAGACGAAAGGGATGATACCGTAGTAATTGTTACGGCTGACCACGAAACGGGAGGCTTGGCGATTGCGGAAAATGCTACGAAAGAAACCTTGAACGAATCCTATTCTTGGTCAACGGATTGGCATACGGCAACGAATGTTTATTGCAAGGTATACGGTGTGGATGTTGACTTTGCAAGATATAGTTCCTTGGGTAGTGCTGACAGTATGAAGAATACTGATATCTTTGGAATGTCGAAAGCATTCTTATATGGCAGACAGGAAGTAGAAGTAAAGACGGCAAAGAAGACGATTCCTTATGGGAAAGTTTCTTTCGATAAAGAACAGTATTTCTTTGGTGAAAAGGTGATTATCACGACGAAACCGAATGATAATTACGAGCTGACATCCCTGAAAGTAAATAATGAGGAAATGATTTCTTCGGTGGTAGATAACGTGCTTGAGTATACCATTGATGAAAAAATTGTATCCGTGGATGCAAAGTTTACGAAAATCCCAGTCGTTACGTTTGACATAACGTATGATGATTTAGGCGACAAAGGATCGTATGAATTAAAACAGACATCTATCAACGCAGGCGAAAAATTGACAGTGAAGATAAATCCTGCGGAAGGCTATGTTATCGATAAGGTGACGTTCAATGGTGAAGAAATGGCGAAGCTTTCTGCGAATATGTATGAAATCGTGGTACAGGCGTCGGGTGTCGTAAGCGTAACGTTCATAGAAGTGGAAACAGAAAACTCGGCTGGCACGGCAACGAGTTCTAATGTATCTGGATGCAGCGGTTCGTTGGGAGTTGGTATAAGTGGTTTCATTGTTTTAGCAGGACTTTCGATAGCCCTTATGAAACGTAAAAGTGAGAAATGAAAGTAGTAGGAGATAAATTTTGAAGATGGATAGAAAGAGAAATCTAATTATTTTGGATACGGACATTGGGGACGACATCGATGATGCCTATGCGTTAAGCATATTGTTGGCTGAAGGGGCTGAGCTTTTAGGTGTTACAACAGTATATAGAAACAGTTTACAGAGAGCAAAAATTGCGTCGAAACTAATTTCTCTTTTTGGAAAGTCCAAGGAGATAAAGGTGTATGTCGGAGAAGATTATCCCGAAAAAGAGCCGTTGAAAAAATTTGAGAAAGCGGATAGAGACGGGAAAGCGAATATTCCTCACTACATAGATGAAGAAATGAAAGACGAACCTGTAGAAGACGGTGCGGTGGATTTCATTCTTGATACACTTAAAAAACACCCCAATGAAGTAACGATTGTAGCGATCGGACCTTTAACGAATCTCGCGCGTGCGATCGAGAAAGATAAGGAAACGTTTGCTTTAGCGAAAGATATTTTGATGATGGGCGGTAATTTTAGTGAGTACGATGTAGAGTGGAATTTCCTTTGCGATCCCGAAGCTGCTAAAACGGTTTTTGAATGCGGTGTGCCTATTAAAGCGGTCGGTGTGGATATTACTCGTAAATGCACATTCAAGGAAAATACGTTGGAGTGTCTTTCTAAGTTGCAATCTGATAAATACAAATTACTGGTTAAAATGACGAAAATTTGGATTGCGCATAATGAAGAACGCGGACAACCGCCTACAATGCATGATCCGCTCGCAATTTCCACGTTATTCAATGATGACTTTGTAACCTTTAAGAAAGGAAACTACAAAATCTTTTTGAGCGATAAGGCTCGCGCGATGTCTTTAGCGGAAGAACATGGGGCGGAAATCGAATATGCTTCGGACGTGAATGTAGAAGCGTTTATGGAATATTTGTGCAAAACGTTGTCTAAAACAGACATTGAGTAAAGCCTTCGCTTTTACTAAAGGAGGGAGTGATATGGAGAATAATATTTCTATCAATTCTGCGAAATATCAAAAAAAGAGAAAATTGATGAAATTCAAAGATGGATTAGAGAATTTTTTAATTACATCTTTACCTGTTTTTGGTTTTTTGTTTTTCGGTGCATTTCCGATGATTTTATCATTGGTAATGAGTTTTTTTGAAATGCATGATACGGATTTTTCTCGTGCGATATTTGTTGGATTTGACAATTATAAAAACATGTTGGATTTCAACGTGTACGGTAAAAATTTCTTATATTCTTTTTTAACGGTAGGGATTTTTACAATATCTGTACCTATTGGTCTTGCGATATCAATATTTATTGCATACCAACTCAATAAGATTAAAGTTTTAAAACGGTTTTTTCGTTCCGCATTTTTTGTTCCTGCGGTTTGCGCGGTAACGATTATAGTAATCGTTTTCAAAATGTTTATTGATGAAAAATCGGGTGTATTTAATGAAATTTTGACGGGATTTCATTTTCAACCTGTTTCCTGGTTGACGGGTGAGCCAGTCGTATTTAGCATTTCTATGATTATAGTATCCGTTTGGTCAGGGCTTGGTTATGCTACGGTATTATTGCAAGCCGCATTTGCTGGTGTGGACGAGAGCTATGAAGAAGCGGCAAAGATAGACGGGGCGTCGCCTACGCAAATTTTCTGGAGAATTACTTTCCACGCAATTACGCCTACTTTGTCGTACTTGCTCACGATGAGATTGATTGACTCGTTGCAACAGATGGGAATGTATTATCAATTCGGCTATGGGGTTGTTGGTACACCGATGTGGACGGAGGGCTTCTATGCTTGGAATACTCCGGTGGTGTATTTGTATGATATGATATTCAACAATTCTTATCAATATGGTTACGGCATTGGGTCTGCGGCGGCGTGGATACTTGCTATCGTTATCTTCGTTGTAACACGAATCAATTTTAAATTACAGGAGAAGTGGGTAAGTTATGATTTCTAATAGTATGAATAATAAAAAACTGCCCGAAAAATTCGTTGCTATTTTTAAAACGGCGTACTTCTTTGTATTTCCGCTGATTATAATTTTTGGATGTATATTTGGGCTTGGAACTTTGTTTCGTTCTGCGGAAGGATATAATTCGAGATTGATTTCAATAATTTTATTCGGTGTATGTTTAATCGCGGGCATAGGATTATATATTGCGAATAAAAAGTTGGAAGAAAATGAAGCTTATAAATCGTTTTCCTATCCGTTTATGCACAAATTTAGCGTTGGTTCTACCATATTATTGGTTGCGCTATTGTTTATAACGATATTTCCTTTTTACGTTGTAATTATCAATTCGATTAAATATTCCTCGGAAGCGAATGCTCTTGGTTTTACGCTTTTCCCTAAAGAAGGTACGACGTTTTCTCATTACGAAACATTGTTTGCAAACTCGTCGGGGATTGGGATTGATTTAGTTTCGGCATTTTTCAACAGTTTGATTTATGCAAGCTTCCCTGTATTCATTGCTACGTTTGTGTCGGCTTTTGCGGCGTATGGTTTCGCTAAGCTTGATTATCCGGGACGTTCAACTGTGTACCAGATTATGATATTTACGCTTATGGTTCCAGGGTGCGTAAGCATGTCTAGTTCTTATGTTTTGTTTGATAGATTGGGCTGGACGGCAGGTGCGGGCTTGTCATTGCCGCTTATTGTTCCGCGTTGTTTTGGGGCGATTGGTACGGTAATGTTTTTGAGAGAATATTTTAAGGGCGTTCCTGACGATATGTTGGCGGCTGCAAGAATTGATGGTTGCGGGAAATTACATATCTTTACGGCAATTATGGTGCCTTTGGGTATGCCTGCGATTATTGCACAACTTGTACTTGGGTTTATCGGTGCGTATAACGATTATCAAGGCGCGTTGATTTATTTGAAGTATCCCGAACAATATACGATACAGTTGGCTTTGTCGTTCTTTAACGGCGGTGAATCGGACAAGGCGCTTGCCTCTGCTGCGGCGGTATTCGGTATTGTTCCTTTGCTTATGCTTTATATAATTTTCCAAAATAAAATTATCTCGGGTATTTCCTTCTCTGCTGGATTAAAAGGATAATATACAATAACAAAATTAAAAATATTTAATAGGAGTTAAAGATAAAAATGAAAAAGAAGATTTTAAGTGGTGTAGTATGTTCGGTTATTTGTTGTTCAACATTGTTTGCAACAGCTTGCGGTGGCGGTGGTGGCGCAGGAGGCAAGGCAACGCTTGACTTTATGTACACTGGTACGCAAGAGATTTTAGAACTTTTTAACGGTTTAGTAACCGAGTACAACAATACGCAGGGTGAAACGGATAAAGTAAAGGTTATGGCTATGCCTGTAGCATCGGGTGGTATTGATGGGAAACTTACTAATGTTTTACCTTCTTCGAATGGTCCTGACGTTGTAGTTGGTACGGATGAATACTTCAAAAAACATACGAAGAATATGATGGACTTGACGAATTCGTTCTCTTCGGATTTCCTTGGTAACTTGTATAAGGATCAGGAATCTAGATATCATTACAACGCAACTAATATCACTGCGAATTCGGATGATACTTTGTATGGCTTACCCGCAGTAAACGATCCTACCGTGCTTTATTATAACAAAACGGCGTTACAAGCGGCAGGCGTTATTTGCATCAGTGTTGACGAAAAAGATATTGACGCATTCAATGCTGGTACCTTGGCGGACTATAATGGAAAGAAGAAGTCGGATTATGATTTGACGATTGACGTACCTGCAAAGGGTTATTTCCGTAGTAGCAATCCGTATATTTTTGATGGTAGCGATTATTCTGGTAGCACTTGGAGATATCCTACAGGTGCAACGCTTGTATTCAACGACCGCATCGCAATGAGTTGGGATGAAGTTGAAGATTTGGGTATGTTGCTTACCAAGAGTAAGAACAGCAATTCTACCACCGACTATGGTTATTATACTGAATGGTGGTTCAATTATGCTTGGAGCGTAGGTGGTGACTGTTTGCAAGATATGAATGGTAAAGGTGATTTCACATATTCCTTGCCTTCGACTGTACCTAACTATATCGTAACAGAAGGTAACACCTATACGGGTGCTTATACAGGAACGACGTATAAAGCTGGTGAAACCATTGAGCTTGCAGATGTTATCAATGCCAATACAGGTGATACGATTGCGTATAGTTCTGAAAGCGATACCGATTTCTACTACACAGTAAATGGTACAGCAGCAGAAGTACGTGCTGATATCGCAAGTAAAGCGGAAAGTGGTGTTTTGAATGAATTGCCTTGCACGCAAGACGCTTTCAAGCGTTTCTGTATGCTTGCAGGTACGGGCGGCTTGAACGTTTGTCCTTATCCTAGCGCATTCAATGGCACGACGTCTGTACAATACTTCTCTTCGGGCGTACTTGCTATGCTTGTGCAATACTATTCCAACTATAAAATTATTAAGGACTCGTCCACGTTTGATTGGGGGATTGCACCTTTGCCTGTATATAAAGAATATGCAAGTGCAGACCCTGCAAATGATGAAGTAATTGCGAAAGGGCAAGCGGCAAACCACTCGCTCGGCTACTATATTTCAATTAGAAAAGGAACGCCTATTGCGGAACAAAGCGTTAAGTTTGTAGAATGGCTTATGACAAAGGGACAAACGTATGCGGCGGAACACGGCTATGTTTCTGCGCAAAAAACGAATGAGGCAGTTGCTATTGAAAATATGGCGAAAAAGATCGGCAAGAGTAGCGCAATGGCGGTTGTTGAGTCTTCTGCGGTATCTCGTGCGGGCGACTGGTGGTATATGCCTGATAGAAGCTGGATTGATAACTGGGCTAACCCCTTGAACCAAAGAGTTCGTTACGGCTCGTTATCATTCACGCAATATATTTACGGTTACACGGAAGTTTCTAATAGAGCTTTGGCTGCTTATAGAAAGTAATCATTTATTAAATCGATAAAAGATAAAAAGGAGGAAAATCAATGAAATTCAAAAGATTAGTATCTTGGGTATTACTCGGCGCGCTTTCATTAAGCTGTTTTTCGTCGTGCACAAAGAACGGCGCTGCTGTCATTGATTTAAAGGGAGATTCGGTATATTTAGATTACGCTACTGGTATGGACGAATTTGGGAACTTCAACAACGATTTGTATTCTTACAACCAGATGGATGCAATCGGTGGTGACCCAGGAGCAATTTATGTGCCGAAAGAACGTGATGCAGAGAATGGCGGTTATTATTATGTTTACGTAACCGGCGGTTTGAAAGAACAGTTCGGTTGGGATGGCAATCCCGGGCTTTATGGCTATGATGAAGATGTAGAAGCGCTCGCTATTAGATGTTATCGCTCTAAAGATTTAAGTACTTGGAGCCTTTGTGGAAGCGAACGCGGGTATACTATTGCAGGCAGAGAAAGCGATTGGGAAGCATGGACGATGCGTACCCCTTGGGCACCTGAAGTTGTGTATAATGAAACCGAACAGAAATACTATATGTATTACTGTATGATTTCTAAGTTGCGTGATCAAGAGGAAGGCGAATTAAAGACGGACGGTGATTCTCCTGAAGACGGCAAGGGTTGGGATAAGGCGAATGATAAATCGAAATATCCTCGTGACCATAGAAACTATATCGGGATTGCAACTTCCGATACGCCATACGGTCCGTTTACACCTATGGCAAGAATGGAAACGGTAACGGTTGACGGTGAGGAAGTTGAACAAAAAGTTCCTTGCATCAATTTCCCTGCGGCATTTGATATTCCCATCACTAAAAAAGAAGACTTGGTGAATATGATTGACGCGAACGCGTTTATCGATGATGACGGTTCGTTGTATCTTTATATGAAGTCGCCTGCACGTGGCGGTATTTTCGGCATGAAGATGGCAAACGATGATTGGACAAAACCCGAATATGATACGCTTACGGCAATTTTGTGGGGCGGATATAGCAATGTAGAGAGCGAGAAAGGTAAAGCGGCATTGACCGACGTACAATTGTCGGGACATATTGACGAGCAACTGATTGAAGGTCCGCACATGATTAAGCATAACGGCGAATACATTATGACTTTTTCAATGGGCGACTATCTATTGCAAAGCTATGCGGTATATCAAGCAAAGGGGACTGAACCTCTTGGCAAATTTAATCGTGTTGGCGAAGGTACTGGCGAAATTGTTTTGTCTGGCGTTCAAACGAACAATTTTAAGGGGACAGGACATCACGCATTTGTAAACGATGGAAAAGAAACCTTTATTATTTATCACGCGCATCAATCGACGGAAACGTTTGGGTGGGATAGATACATACATGCGGATAGAGTATCGTTTAGAGAAGTAAACGGTGAAACAATAGTCGTATCTAATGGACCGAGTAAGAGCTTGCAATGGTTGCCTGAACAAGCAAGTGAATATTCTAATATTGCATCACTTGCGAAAATCAGTGTTAGTGGCGGTGAAGGCAAAGAATACCTCACTGATGGGTTGATGCCGTATTATAATTACAATGCACATTGTGTATATAGTGCGGATACGGATATTACAGTAACCTTAAAATTTGAAAAGCCCGTTTCGGTTGTTTCGTTGATGGTTTACAACTCGTTCAATGAAAACACGGCATTCTCTAATATTGAATTGGTTGCCTTTGAGTTGGCTGAACAGCCTACGTGGGCAAGCAAAGCATACGACTATGCAATCATTGGCGACTTAAAATTCCCGACAAAGTATTACGATGAAATTGAGGGGGATGGAAACAAATATATCAATTGCGCCCCCGCTGTAGCTGAATTTAATGAAATTAAAGTAAAGTCTATTTCCTTTAAGATTGCAAAGAGCGATAGAATTAAAGAATATGATAAGCTTGGTAATTTGAATACGCAATTGAATTTGACGGAAATCGCTGTTCTCGGGAGGGCTTGATTATGAAAAATGGTAAAAAAGTTCTTATATCAATATGCTCGATATTGACTGTTGTTTGCAGTGTGGCAGGCTTTAGCGCTTGTAAGACAAACGATGGCGACGTGAACGCTGCGCCAAAGGAAAATGAATACGAATACAAATATACGAGTAATTACGATGGCCCTAATGATCCTGGAATTGAAATTGATGGTAAATTGGACGAATCGGTTTGGCAAAATAAAAAATGGTTTACGAACCATTTTTACGCCGACGTAAACGATACAATGCCATCGATAGACGTAACGGCGTTTACTACGGAATACGGCGTATATATGGCAGCAAAGGTCCGTGACGATAACGTTGTGTATATCGGCAGTTTAGAGCAATCTAAAAACACAACGTGGGAATTCTATTACTACGCAGATAAGTCGGATACAGTTCTTGCAGATAAAGATTATTCCAGTCGTCACGCATTTATGTTGGATTGCGGTGGGGAATTATACTCTACTTGCGAAAGAATGAAGCGCGCCGTTATCGTTGACGGTGAAGTGAACAGCGGAGCAACAACGGGTGCAACCGTAGAAATCTTCGTGCCTTGGTCGGAAATGCGTATAGATGTATCTGATGGCGTTTATCCGCAAAATTTATTCTTGTTGCCGAAATATAGACCTATTTTGAAAGGTAATACGGCATCTACGTTACTTTATCCTATGCCGTTTAATCCTATGCATCATATGATGAACTATTATGTTTTTGATGCAAATGGTTATACGGATGCGGATGCAGCTGACGCGGAAGTAGGGGATTCCTTCAACGGCTTGGCTAAGACGGGGAACTGGAACTTGGAAGAGCTTGATGAAGGTAAGCTTTCCGTAACTTCGGGCGTGGAATTCAACTCGATTTACTTCAAGGATGTATTTGCGGAAAGCTTTGTAGCGGAAACGATGATTTACCCCCTTGAAGGACATACGGGATACGATGGCCGTTATGCAGGGTTCTGGTTGTTATCAACGAATGGCAACTATTACACTATGATGTTGGATATGCGTACTGACCGTTATGTGCAAGCACAGGATGGAAGGAATACGCTCAAGGAGTTCGGTTTAGTTACATTGACTGAAGCACATCGTTATTGGGAGCAAGTTACCAAGTTGACGACGGATAATCCTGATGTGGATGTAGATGTAGTTCCCGCGACTTCAGGTATTCGCTTTAAGATTATTAAAGATAGAAATACTATCCACTATTTCATCAATGACGAATATTTCTATTCGGAAACGCTTGATTTTGTACAAGGTAAAGTATATGCAGGGCTTTTCAATATGAACGTTTATGCGGAATATGAAGAGTTCTGGTGTATGCCCTTGGAAGGGGAAGACCTGGAAACAGAGTTGAATAATTGCGAGATCTATAAAATTGATGCTCAAGTAACAACTACTGGCGGTTATCTTGAATTAAATAAAGATTATGCGGTTGCAGGCGAAGATATTGACATCAGGATTATAACCGACTCGGGGTATAAAGTATCTAGCGTAATTTGCAATGGAGAGGACATTACTCAAAGCGTAAGCGCAAATGCAAGCAAAGGTGTATATCGCATTGAAAATGTCAATGAAAACACCGATTTTGACGTTACCTTCGAGAAGCTTGAAAATGCCGTAACTTACAAAGGCAAACTTGTTATGGAAAAAGCTGATGCGCAGGTAGAACCCGTTAGCGGTAGTGTTATTTTGGTTAACAAGAATGCAAATGAACAAAGATACGAAGTGGTATCAACGGCAAATCGTGGCTTTGAAGTAAAGGCTGAAGCTGGTGAATACGAATTGTTTGTTGACGGATATTTTGGAAGTTTACCTATAACGCTTTCTGAAAACACGGAGGAAACAGAAGAATTAAAACTTAATTTGTTGGCATCTGTAGAAACGGCGAATATCCATCATATGAATGTGGATTTCGTAAATGGTTCTGCAAATACTATTAAAGGTCAGCAAGGGCAATGGTTTATTTTTGATGAAGCAGCCAATAAGGTATATGCATCGGCAAAAATCTACAATTACGACTTGGATGGCTTTACGGTTGAAACGGAAGACGGTGCAAACGTACAGTTCTACTTTGGTTATCAAGGGTTCTTCATGTTGAAGAATCATGATTGGGTGACTATAAGTACAATGGATTCGTGGGATCAATACGGTTACTATTCCAATGCGAATAAGATGAAAATCTTAAATCCCACGAATGTAGAAAGTCTGGACGGCTCGCTTGTAGAAATTGCGATTGAGGATGGCTATTTGTACGTAGCAATCAACGGAATCGGTAAAGCACAGTTTGAGCTTTCCGAATTTGACTCTGCTTTTACGGCGACTGCGAATTATCACGTGGGCTTCTGTACCTACAACGGGACGAATGCGAAATATCCTAACGGCGGCGCACGCTGGGAAGAGATTACGGCGAAATTTGGCACGAGTGCAGTGAACAGCATAGAGGACGTGAAAAAGCTTTGCGCGGTAGAAGAATATGCGCTCGGTACGGAACTTTACAGCGGTACTGCTATGACGAAGCTTGATACGACGATTACCTATACTGCGGAAGCGGTTGGGGCGCAGGTATTTGAAGGCGTAGAATTTGAACGTGATACTGACTTTGTTGTTTACGCAACGATTGCAAGCGGTATGACGGCTGAAAACGTAGGTTTTGTTGTTGGTACTCTTGGAGAAGACAACAGCAAGCACTTATTGTTCCAGTGGAGAAGGATTCAAAAAGACTTATACGTTTGGAGACAAGAAAAGAAGGACGCATGGGGCTGGTCTGGTACTGCGGATAATATAATCAATTCGGATATCGGCACACAGGGCGCGGAGATTGCGCTCGTTTATAAGAATGGTAAATACTATGCATTCTTGAACGGTACGCAGGTTTGCGCAATCGGTATCGCAATCGACGACGGTTGGGGCGGTATGTTGAACGTAGAATCGAAGATTGGTACGGAAGGCACGCTGAAGGTTGGCTTGTCGCTTGCGTTTGGTATGGTTCAATTTACGAATGTGGGCTATTCCACCGACAAGGCGGAAATCAACAAGTATGAAATCGACGACTTGCCTGCAATCGGTGCAAACGTATATAGCGGCGGCGCGTATGCGGAAGGCTTGAGAGCGGACGGCAGTTACAGATTGGATGCGAAGAACGGATCGGGCGCGGCGTTCTTTGAAGACGTAGAAATCGCGCAAGGTCAAGATTACGTTGTCTATACGACGATCAGCAATGTTAGCGGTGACTTTGTAGGATTTGCAGTAGGTACGCTTGCAACGCCGTCCAGCTTTGCGATGATCGGTTGGAGAGAGAACGATATTTACATTGTTCGTTTGGCCGATAAAGGCGGTGCATGGGGCTGGGCTGGTGAATCGGTTGTAAGCGCAATTGCAAGAAAAGCGGCTAAGATTGCCCTCGTTTATAAAGATGGAGAATATTTCTTCTTCGTGAACGATGAACAGGTAGCATATCTGGATAAGGATATGATTAATTCCTTGGCAGGTATTGGCGCAACTGCTGATACAGTGAAAATTGGGTTTGCTGTGCACTGGACGGGGGCAACGTCGTTTAGTGATTGGGGATATTCGGTTGATGCAGATATACTTGATGGGTATGAAGTGGAAATTCCCGATCCTGAAGAACCTCCCGTAGAAGATGAAACGACTGTATTGGAAGATAAGCTTTACAGCGGTACGACGAAGTTTGAAGCAACGGAAACGCAGGCAAGCCTTGCATCGACTGACTGCGGTACGTATTTTGTGAAAGGCTTTGAATTGGCGCAAGATCAAGACTTCGTAATCTATGCAACGGTACAAAGCGGTTTTGCAAATAACATCGGTTTTGTAGTCGGTACTTTGGCTGAAAACAAAAACCACTTGATGTTCCATTGGAGAGCAAACGACATCTACATTTGGAGAAATATCAGCTGGAAAGGCCACGAAGACAATTTGTATAAGCCTGGATACGGCAACAATTCTTCCGACGTAACGATAGCGCTTGTATTCAAAGACGGCGTGTACTATATGTTTATGAACGGCGCGAAAGTGCTTGAGTTTGCAGAAACGGCAGACATCGGTTGGGGCACTGTTCCCCAAACCTGTATTGGTACGGAAGGCACGAAGAAAATTGGGCTTTCGCTGTACAATGGTTCGATGAACGCGGAATGGGGCTATTCGACGGAAACGGACGTAATTAACGGTTACGTGCCCGATGAAGAAGAACCTCCCGTAGTGGAAGATGAAACCTTCGCAATCGGTACGGAAGTTTATGCAGATACGACGATGACGAAGAAAGACGACGTTATCACGTACACGGCAACGACCTACGGCGCACAAACCTTGAAGGACGTAGAACTTGCACAAGGAACGAACTTCGTACTTTATGCAACGGTAGAAGCAGACATGACGGCAGAAAACGTAGGTTTTGTAGTTGGTACGTTTGAAACAGAAAGCAAGTTCTTGATGTTCCAATGGAGAAGAACGGACGGCACTTTCATGGTATATAGAGATGGAAAGGGCTGGGCTGGTCATGCGGATGGATTGTATAAGAGTAGTATTGGAACAAACGGGGCGGAAATTGCGCTTGTGTACAAGAACGGTACGTATTATGCGTTCTTGAACGGAACACTCGCATGTCAGTTTAATTCTTCCTTTGACGACGGTTGGGGCGGAACGTTTAACGTAGCGAACCAAATCGGTACGACGGGAACGATTAAGCTCGGTTTGTCGGTAGCATATGGTGCGGCACAATTCAGCGAATGGGGCTATTCGACGGAAACGGACGTAATTAACGGTTACGTACCTGATCCCGTTCAACCCGATCCCGAAGAACCTCCTGTAGAACCCGAAACGTCTGCATTGGAAGATAAGCTTTACAGCGGTACGACGAAGTTTGAAGCTACGGAAACGCAGGCAAGCCTTGCATCGACTGATTGCGGTACGTATTTTGTGACGGGCGTAGAGCTTGCACAAGACCAAGACTTTGTAATCTATGCAACAGTAGAAAGCGGCTTTGCAGCGAATATTGGTTTTGTAGTCGGTACGTTAGCTGAAAACAAAAATCACTTGATGTTCCATTGGAGAGCAAATGACATCTACATTTGGAGAAATATTAGCTGGAAAGGACACGAAGACAATCAATATAAGCCTGGCTACGGCAATAATAGTTCGGAAGTAGAGATAGCGCTTGTATTTAAAGACGGCGTGTACTATATGTTCATGAATGGTGCAAAAGTGCTTGAGTTTGCGGAAACAGCAGACATTGGTTGGGGTACTGTTCCCCAAACCTGTATTGGTACGGAAGGCACGAAGAAAATTGGTCTTTCGCTGTACAATGGTTCGATGAACGCGGAATGGGGCTATTCGATTGAAGCAAGCGAAATTGCGAAATATTTCCCCGATACGCCTAAATCTCCTGCATTAGAAGATAAACTTTACAGCGGTACGACGACGTTTCAAGTAAGCGATACGCAAGCGAGCCTTGCCTCGAATGATTGCGGCACGTATTTCTTTGAAGGCGTTGAGATTGAGCAAACGCAAAACTTTGTAATGTATGCAACAGTAAAGAGCGGTTTTGCAGTGAATATCGGTTTTGTAGTCGGTACGCTTGCGGAAACGAAAAACCACTTGTTGTTCCACTGGAGAGCAAACGATATTTATCTTTGGAGAAGTATCAGTTGGACGGGGCACGAAGACGATAAGTATAAGCCTGGTTATAGCAACAATGGTTCGGACGTAAAAATCGCGCTTGCATTTAAAGACGGAGTTTACTATATGTTTATGAATGGTTCGCTGGTACTTGAAATTTCGGAAACGACCAACACGGGTTGGGGATGTGTACTCAATACGGCAATCGGTACAACAGGAACGAAGAAAATCGGGCTTTCGCTTTTTAACGGCTCGATGAACGTAAGCGAATGGGGCTACTCGACGGATGCGGATGAGATTGCCAAGTACGTCAGCTAAAAAAACTTGGTCAGGGGAAGGGAACTGTCTTTCCCCTGATAAGGCTATAAAGAAAGATTAGAAATAATTAAAAAGCAAAGGAGTGGAACTATGAAAGAAAAAGATTGGTATGAGGCTCCGAATATGGAAATTGTTCTGTATTCAAATGAGGACGTTGTTCGAACTTCTAATGTCAACAGTGAAGTCGGCGATGGTTGGGACAACGAAGGCTGGGGACAATAAGGAGGAGAAAAGATGAAAATAAAAGCAAAAAACATTGTTTTGTCGTTTTTAGGAAGCGCGGCTTTTGTATGTCTTTCGCTTGGGGTAACCTTGAGTGCTGGAAATTCCATTGAAGCGCAAGCTGCCCAAACAACGATATTTGAATCTCCAGGTGCATCTATTCGTATGAATAAGCAAGATGGATTAAACGGTATTCGTTTCCCTATGTTTATGGACAATGATACGTTTAATTCTTTAACGAGCAATGCTACGATTAAAAGCGAAGACGTAACGTTTGGTACGTTGATTATTCCTACGGATAAATTGACTGGAACTCTTAATGTCAATACGCCACTTGCCAAAAATCTTGTAACATATGGGTACAACAAAAACGACGAGTTTGTAAACGTGTGGACGGAATGTACAGATGAGGACTATCCCGACTGTATGCAAGGGTACGCTTATATTCACAGTATTCCCGATACGTCACTTGATAGAAATTTGACGGCGGTTGGTTATTACACGACCGACGGCGGGGTGAGTTATGCCTATACAACGCCGATTGAAAGGCACGTTTCTTATGTCGCAGACGCGGCGATTAAATCGGGGGATTATAGCGCAACGCAAATAACCGTACTTGAAGAATTTTTGGCAAACTATACGATTACGTTTGAAGGGAAGTCCGAAACGACCACTCAAACGGTAAAATACGGTAAAACATATACCTTACCTGCGATTTCTATAACTGCGCCCGCGGATAGTATGTTAGACTGGTATGAAAAGGTTGGCGAAGGGTACGACATTGTTGACTTGAGCCAAGGAGGAGTTACTGCGCTCAAAAACACGCAATATGCACTGCGCGCGGGAGAAAGCGTTACATATACGACGACTTTGCAGAACAAAGAAAATATCTACGGCAGTGACCCTTGCGTAACCTATAAAGACGGATATTATTACTACGTATATTTTGATTCCAAGCAAAAAGTTTACGTATTAAAATCTCCGAGTTTAGAAGACATTCTTGACGGTAGTTATTCTGGTTGGGGTGATAGTACTGCTACTTGCGTTTATGATCCCAACGGCACGACGGGAAATGAAAACAGCGCAATGGCAGAAGGCATTTGGGCACCGGAACTGCAGTATATTCAAGGAAAATGGTATATCTATCTTTCAGGACGTGCGAAAGGCACAAGTAGTGCTGAAGATGAAAGGATGTTCGTATTAGAGTGTAAATCGCAAGACCCTACGGGTGAATATGAAACCCCTGTACAATTATGTCCAAGCGGTTTTAGCGGAAGATATGCAATCGACGGCCACGCATTCGAATACAACGGACAGCTTTACTATACGTTCAGCGGTCAAAAATTGTTGGATAATAGACCACGCATTTATATTTGTACGATGTCCAGCCCGACGAGCGTAAATAACGATGCTGTAAATATCAGCCAAGGCTCGTCTTTGGAAGAAGGTCCTTGTACGATTGTTGACGGAACGGATTTGTACTTGATGTATTCCAAGGGTGATTACAACGGTGTAAACTATCGCGTTTTGTATTACAAGTTGAACGGCACGAACCCCTTGGACAAAAATTCTTGGAGCTCGAAGGGTGAATGTTTGCAGCAGGATAGCACGGTAGATATTTACTGCACGGGGCACAACCATATCTTTAAGGATGCAAACGGCCAGATTTGGACGTCTTATCACGGCGTTGTAGGAACTGATGGTGCAGGGACTGAAACGTATTTGATTAATCGTAGAGTTATGGTGCAGCCTATTTCCGTTGTAGACGGCGCATTAAACTTCGGCGGTGTTCAAGATACAGTAACGATTACCGATCAAGACGGTTTGTATTATGCAAATTCGCAAAAGACGGAATATTACGTAAACGGCGAAGGCTCTGGTAGACTTTGGAAGAATAACGGCAGGACGTTTACAGTTTCCACGACGATTACAAGACTTTCTAACGAGAAAGATTACTGTGCAGGTATTACCTTATACGAAAGAAAAGGTGATGGCACGTTCAACAGATTGCTTATCGGTGTTGAAGAAGAAGGTAACTTATTCCTTTGCAAAGACTATGCTCGTACGGCGTATAAGTATAAATATGTTGGCTGGCAGTGGGATAATCAAGGCAAAGTAAACTTGACGGTCAACTATAACGCAAGCGATAAAACGTTGAAGATAGATATCTACAAAGACGGCCAAGCAACGCCTTGGACAAAGACGTATACTCTTGACCAAATCAACGCAATCGTTTCTGATAAGGTTGGCGAAGAAAGTAAAGCTTTCAACCTTAACTTCACGGGCGATTTTGAAATCGGTCTTGGCGGCAATAAGGGTAAATGCAAGTTCACGAACATATCGTTTGCGTTTGAGAAATTTGACGTAACCTTCATTGATGCATTCGGCAACAAGACGACGCAGAAGATAGAGTACGGCAAGACGTTTGAAGCTCCTACGTTTGCGGAAAGAGAAGGCTTCGTATTTGTAGGTTGGGCAGAAAAGATCGGCGACGATACGTATGGCGAACCTGGTGAAATTGCCGATTTGACAGTAAACGGTAATAGAGAATTTAAGGCAGTCTACGAGGCGGTAGGTCCTACGTATGAAAGTCCTGCTATGGAAAGCACGCTTTATAGTGGCACGACGGTATTTGAGGTAAACGCAGAACAAGCAAGCTTTAAGTCGAATGACGTTGGTACTTATTTCTTTGAAGGTGTTGAATTGGCGCAAGATGAGAACTTTGTAATGTATGCAACGATTAAGAGTGGTTTTGCTACGAATATAGGTTTCGTTGTAGGTACATTAGAATCCACTTCGAAACACTTGTTGTTCCAGTGGAGAGCGAATGATATTTATCTTTGGAGAAATATCAGTTGGACTGGGCATGAAGACAATCAATATAAGCCTGGCTACGGCAACAATTCCTCCGATGTAGAAATTGCGCTTGTATATAAAGATGGCTATTATATGATGTTTATGAACGGCGTTAACGTTCTTACCCTTGCAGAAACGACGAATACAGGTTGGGGTTGTGTTATCAACACGGCAATCGGTACGACGGGAACGAAGAAGATTGGTCTTTCGCTTTTCAATGGCACGATGAATGCTACCGAATGGGGCTATTCGACGGATGCATCTGTGATTGCGGAATATACCGAAGTAAATCCTGGTATGACAAGCAAGCTTTATAGCGGTGCATCTGCAACGGTGACGGCTACGCAAGCAACGATTTCTTCTAGCGATGTTGCTACTTACTTCTTCAACGGCGTTGAATTGGCACAAGATCAGAACTTCGTAATGTATGCAACGATTAAGAGCGGCTTTACTGGCAGTATTGGTTTTGTTGTCGGTACGTTAGCTGAAACGAAGAACCACTTGTTGTTCCAGTGGCGAGCAAACGATATTTATCTTTGGAGAAGTATCAGTTGGACAGGTCACGAGGACAATAAATACACGCCTGGCTATGGCAATAATTCTTCCGATGTAAATATTGCGCTTGTATATGCGGATGGCTATTATTCGATGTACATGAACGGCAAGAAGGTATTTATGAGCGTGGAAACGGCAGATATCGGTTGGGGAACGAAACCTCAAAGCTGTATCGGTACGGAAGGCACGAAGAAGATTGGTCTTTCGCTCTATAATGGTAAAATGACGGCTACTGAATGGGGTTATACCACGGATGCGGCTGTGATTGCGGAATACACCAAAGATAAGCCTGGTATGACAAGCAAGCTTTATAGCGGTGCATCAGCAACGGTGACGGCTACGCAAGCGACGCTTACTTCCAGCGATTGCGGCGCATATTTCTTCAACGGAGCGGAAATTGAACAAGGTCAAAGCTTTGTAATGTATGCGACGGTTAAGAGCGGCTTTACTGGTCAAATTGGTTTTGTTGTAGGTACGTTAGCTGAAACGAAGAACCACTTGTTGTTCCAGTGGAGAGCAAACGATATTTATCTTTGGAGAAATATCAGTTGGACAGGTCACGAGGACAATAAATATACGCCTGGCTATGGCAACAACTCTTCCGACGTAAGTATTGCTCTAATGTACAAAGATGGTTATTATTCGATGTATATGAACGGTGCAAGAGTGCTCAATCTTGCAGAAACGACGAATACGGGTTGGGGATGCGTACTTAATACGGCAATCGGTACGAGTGGTACAAAGAAGATTGGTTTGTCGATTTTTAATGGCACGCTCAAGGCAACGGAATGGGGTTATAGCACGAATGAAGCTGACTTCGAAAAGTATATCCACAACAAGCCTTCAATGGAAAGCAAACTTTATAATGGATCAACGATGAGTGTAAATACCGCAGGTTCTGCAACGCTTACTACGAGTTCCGATAACTGCGGTACATGGTTCTTCCAGGGTGCTGAAATGGCACAAAATCAAAACTTTGTAATGTATGCAACAATTAAGAGTGGCTTTACTGGTCAAATTGGTTTTGTTGTAGGTACGTTAGCTGAAACGAAGAACCACTTGTTGTTCCAATGGCGTGCAAACGATATTTATCTTTGGAGAAGTATCAGTTGGACTGGGCATGACGATAATAAATATAAGCCCGGTTATGGCAATAACTCGTCCGATGTAAAAATCGCGCTCGTGTACAAAGATGGTTATTATTCGATGTATATGAACGGTGCAAGAGTGCTCAATCTTGCAGAAACGACGAATACGGGTTGGGGATGCGTACTTAATACGGC
>JBGVRC010000165.1:0-5987 GCA_045128055.1 Candidatus Scatosoma sp.
TATTTACAATAAAACTGTGGTTATACAAGAAAAATTGAGCGAAGAGAATATATTACCGGTTCCGTAACACCGACGGAAAGAAAAAACGCCGCCGTTTTATCCGCAAGGGTTTCCCCTTCGTAGCTATTGAGTTTTTCAATAACTTTAAGAATCCCGTTAGACGCATACGTTCTATCTACGTGCTTGTAATAGAACGCGGAAAGCTCATAATCGCGAATCAGGTCTTCTTGGGACAATCCAAGAAGGCTTTCGAGAAGCAAGATTGTCGAACCTGCGCGGTCTACGCCGTGCGTACAATGCAAATAAGCGGGATACGCGTCGGGATTTGAAAGATCGGAGAAGATTTTACGAACGGTTTCCTTGTTGCCGCTACTGAAAAAGTCTTGATATTGCGGAGCGTTATAGAAAGTACGGGAAACGTCTTCTCCCAAAATGCTATATTCGCTGACCTTGACTGATTCCGAGCGCAAGTCAAAATCCGTCTTAATTCCAAGCGCGCGGAGTTGCTCCACGCCCTTATCCGTCAAGCAAAAATCTGCGCCAGATTCTTTCCCGCCGTCAATCTCGCTGCCGCGATAGAGCAAGCCGTGTTTGATTGTTTTTCCGTTTTCCGTCGTCCAACCGCCGATATCACGGACGTTGCAAGCGCCGTCAAGACTGATAAAGCGGAGCGATTCTGCCGTTTCAAAAGAACCCGATTTTTTATGAACGTCGCCGTTTTCCAACGATATCGTAACGCGATAATAATACGTCGTACCCGTTTGCAAGTTGTAAAATTCTACGGAAGAGCGCCATGTGGTCACATACAAAACCTGTTCAATCTCGGAAAAATCTTCCGTCAAAGAAACTTCAACTTTTTCTTCGAGAGTTTTCGTTCCGTCAGCGTTGTTGAAGTTATACTTTATGCAGACGGGCTCTCCCTTATCCAAGCGTTTTGAAGATCCGGAATTAGCATAAGAATAAACGGACTCGGCGGGGTCGGCTTCCAAATACGATTCGATGATGCCGGGAACAAGAGAAACGGGCTCGTCAAATTCCGTCACAGTTAAAGCTGCGCTGTTCTCAAAAACAGTACCTTTCGACGCACCGCTATCTCCCCCGCAAGAGCAAAGGGAAAACAGCATCAAACAGCCTATCGCCGTCGATAAAACTCTATGAAAAAATTTTTTAGGAAACATAATATCCTCCTGCTTTTTATAATTTGAATATATGCGCAAATCTACTTTCAACGGACAAGCTCAAAATAGTCTACTCGGTTTTTCCCATTCAGCTTTTCAGTCAACTCGATTTCTTCCCGACCCAGCGCAAGCCGCGCAGATTTTACCATAGGTCCGCTTACTGTAAATTCAGCTTTACCAGGACACATAGGATAAAATCCTAAAACGGTAAAGATATACCACGCCGCCATCGTTCCGTTGTCTTCATCGCCGGGGAATCCATCGTCTTCATAGGAAAACAATTCTTCTACCATTTTTTCGAGAATTTTATAAGACTTTTCTTTTTCGCCAAATTCCGCGTACAAATACGGAAGATGAAAAGACGGCTGATTGGAAATTGCGCATTGACCAAAGTCTACCGCCGCCATTTCCGTCATTTCATGAATTTCCAACGGATAGCCCTTGACCGTATAATAAGGAAGCGTTGCAAATAACTCGTCTACTTTTTTCAAGAATTCGTCTTTGCCGCCATAAAGAGCCGCCAAGCCGATATAGTCCTGCGGAACGGCAAAAGAATTTTGCCATGCGCCGCCTTCCGTGTAATCTCCGCCCCAGTTAAAGCAATCGAAAGGCTCGTCTCTAAACTTGCCCGCCGAATCTTTCGCGCGCATAAAACCACTGTTTTTATCAAAAAGGTTTGCATAGTTTTTGCTACGCTTGAAATACTTTTCCGAAATAGACGGCTGACCACATTTTTCCGCAAGAACGGAAATACAAAAATCGCCGTACGCGCAATCGAGCGTTTCATTTACGCTTTCGTTGCATTTGTCATAAGGAACGTAACCCAAAGCTTTGTATGCATTTACGCACTTTCTACCTATGCGCCAGCCTTCGGATATCCACTCCGAGTTTTTAACGCACGCCTTATACGCTCGCTCTTGATTTTCTTCCGTCAACAAATTTTTGCAAACGGCGTCCGCAAACACCGCTTCAATTAAGTTCCCGGGCATATAATTTACTTCCGAAGGCGTCAACCATCTGGGAAGAACGCCCGTATCGTCGTATATATTCAAAAAACCTTCTATCAGCTCGTTGATAAATTCGGGACGAACAATCGAATAAAGCGGATAAACCGTGCGATAGGTGTCCCAAAAACCGTTATTCGTATAGGAAACGCCCGCCTTTACTTCACCCGTTTGCGGAATGACGTGGTACGCCTTACCATTCGCATTGACTTCGTAAAATTTATTCGGATATATAAACGAACGGTACATACAAGAATAGAACGCGCGCGCAATCTTCTCGTCCGCATCAATCTGAATACGCGACAAAAGGTTTTCCCATTGCATTTCCGCAGCCGCAACAATATCTTCGAAGGTTTTTCCTAAAAGTTCTCGCGATAAATTCAGCTTTGCCTGTTCTATGCTAATAAAAGACGTAGCAACTCTTACCGTATAGTTCTTTTCCGCCAAGAATACCCCGACTGCTTCTGCTTTATCTCCAACACGCTCGGTTGCGACGTCGTCAATATCACAATCAAAGTTCAAGACAAAATACATCTTGAAATCGTCGCGCCAAGGCGCTTCCGTATAAGAACAAGTATATCCGTAAACCGTCTGATTCTTTTTATCTACCTGAATATCCATCTTAAAATTTGCAGGTATAATAGAAAACAACGGTCTTCCATTGTTACGCGAAGCATCAACGCGCATAATCGCGCCCGTATCCGTAGGCGCTAATTTAAAATGCGTTTTGAAACGCAACAAATCGTATTCCATTAAGTTGGGTTTTAACGTTACGTTTTCAGGACGGAAGCCCGACCATCTAAGCGCAGGATCAACAATAAGTTTATCTGCCGCAGGTAAAAAACAAACGTAAGAATAATCGCCCGCCCACGGACTTGGCTGGTGCGTAAGGCGCACCCCTTCAAAGCTTCTATCCTTCGGGTGATAATACCATGCCCCCCTGCTACTGTCCGTTTGCGGCGCAAACATATTGAGCGCGTTCGGCAAACATACAAGTGGCAAGGTATTCCCATGAGAAAATCTTCTCATAGAATCGCTACCCTGTTTTATATTAACTAAATCAATAAATTTCATCTTATTTCTTATTCTCTTATTTTTACTTCAACAAGTGTTTTACGTTCTTTCAGGAACCGCGCTTTCACAGCGCGGTTCCCGATTGCGTGTTTCTTTATCTTACGGTCTTTCTATCTCTGGCAATTCAACATCGCCATGTTCTTTATCTTCAATAATTTCGTCTTCCCAGGTAGGGCCCTGTTGCGAAGTAGAATCGGGAGAAGAAGAGCTGTTGTCATTAGAGCCGCAGCCCCCAAGCGAAATACAACCGATGCCAACCATCAACGTCAACAAGATAAAAATGGATAATTTCTTTTTCATAGTTTACACTCCTTCCGCGTATGCCTTCAAGGCAAGCGAGCAATTATAGAGCGCTTTTGCATACTTTGCTTCCGTTTGATTCGAGCTGTTTTGTTTCTCATAAACATACGATTCAACGCTGTAAATCAAGGTCTGTACAACGTTATCATCAACGGAAATCGTAACCTTGAATCTATCGTCGCAACCCGCAACGTAAAGCGCTTTACTCTTAATCTCGTACACGCCGCTACCTGCTTCCACTTCGGTAAACGCAACGACGTTGCCGTTAATTTTCACAGTAGGCGTTCCTTCGATTGTCGAAGTGAAACGAATAGCCAAGCTATTCACGTCCGCGCACACAACGTTTACGGAAGTAATTTCAATCCCATCGTTTAAAGAAGCGGATTTTTTATAATCAGTTTCCGTCAAACCCGTGTATTGCGTTGCCGACAAGCCTTCGATCGTTTGGATTCCGCCTTTCTTACCAACGTACGCTTCCGCCGCTTGCCCGTAAACAACAATGTCCGCAATCAACGTTTTCAAATCGTCGGAAATTTCTTTTTTCGATAAAGCGTTCAAATACGCTTCAATCGAATAAAGTATGCTATCTATTTCTTTTTCTTCGATGAAAAGCCTAATCGAGCATTCGGTCGCCAAATCGTATGCCGCAATATTATCCATACGGTAAACGTACTTGTTAAGCTTTGCGTTTACCAAAACGCCTTCCGCCACGACCACAGTTTCACCCATCGTAAACTGCATTTGGGGAACGTGTTCATCCACTACTTCTACGTAAACGTTCATAGCAAAGTTTTCGCCGACGGAAATACTCTGTCCGATAATTCGTGTGTCAGGGATTAAATCGGTTTCCACTTCAATAAACGTATAGTTTTTCGCTTCAAGCGCGGCGGGAAGTTCTTCCTTCCACGAATACGCGTATTCTTCATTGCTTTGCGTAAGCGTTACTTCCGCAAGCTTGCTCGCCGCGTTTTCAACATTAAAACAAATTTCTTCCTGCTCTCCGCTTGCTCTCACGATGGTGATGGTGTATTCGATGGGCTCGTAAACGGCTACCGCCGTCTTATTCTCGCCATAAGCATATATTTTACTTGCGTTAAGCTTCACTCCGTCGATTGTCCAAACGCCCGTATAGCCAACTTTCGCAGGAACTGCGGGAAGCGTATCCAGCGTTGCGCCAGCGCAAATTTGTATCGCGTCTACCGCGCCTTCCGTGCATTCAAAAGATAATGCATACGATTGAACGTCTTTGCTGATGGAGCATTTGACCTTTCCGTCTTCCGTTGTTTCACGAGTGACTTCAAAGGTAATATCGCCCGAAACTACAAGCACTTCTTCCGCAGGCGTAATGATGGTAAAGCCTTTCTTAATCGTAACCGTATACGAACCACCCGCAAAATCGTTTAGGATTTTTATCCACATACCTGCGTTGCCCTTCGACGCCGTTTCCACAACGACAGGCGCATACAAGCCACCCGAACTAAACGGGAACGACGTCCCTTCATACGAGCTTTCGCCCGCCTTGTTTGCCGCTACAAGCGATCTTGCCGATTGACCGTTGATATATATGTATTCCATAATATCACAGCCATTATTCAAAGGAGCAAGCGTTGCGCCGTTGTTATTCCAATATTTTCGCAAGGCTTCCGTTACTTCTAAATACGCGCCGTCGATAAGCACGCCAAGCGCCGTATGATCTTCCGCGGCAGCCCAATCTCTATCTTCAATGGTAAGCCTGCCCGTAACGTCAACCATATCGATTGCCGTATAAACCGCAACCGCCGTCTTATCTTCGCCGTAAGAATATACCGTGTCCGCGGTGATCGCTTCGCCGTCAATCGTCCATACCCCAGTATGCAATGCCTTTTTCGGCACGGCGGGAAGATTGATAAGCTTCGCATTTTCTTCTACTGTAATGGAATCTACCGAACCTTCCGAGCTATCGAAAGAAAGGACGTAGGTCGGCAATTTTACTCTATACTCTGCAACCGCCGTTTTATCCGTACCGTAATCGTATACAGTATTTGCCGTGATTACCACGCCGTCAATCTTCCATTCGCCGATTAAGCCTTCTCGTTCTTCCAAGGCAGGCAGTTCACCGATCGTTTCGCCGCCAAATACCGTCTTTGTTTCCGTTAAGCCCTCAAAGGAAAGAATATACGCGTCTATCTTGGATACTACCCCGGACTTGCTGCCGAAGTTTACGTCTTTGCTGATTGTATAGATATTACCGTCAGCATTCAAAAGCGCAAAGCCCGCTTTTAACGTAATCGTATAGTTTGCGCCTGAGAACGCGTGCAATACCGTCAAATAAATACCGTCCGCCGTCGTTTCCACGAATACGGGTCTGCATTGATCGCTGTTTCCAAGCCAGCCCGTCGCTTCGCCCAAAGGATAGGTGTTATTCGTTCTGTTATCGTCCGAAAGCGTACGA
>JBGVRC010000166.1:0-3262 GCA_045128055.1 Candidatus Scatosoma sp.
GGAAGAAATAACGATAACGCAAAACGGCTTCGACGGGCTGTATATGTCCTATCTTTACGGCAAGGTGCGGGAACGTTTTTCCTTTCTTCCCGCCGAGTGTGGGCTGGAAAAGGAAGGGGAACGGACGGAAATTGCCTTTAAAACGGACGGGGAATATTGTCCGTACGTACGCAAATTCCTGCAAGAACATATCGCCGACGTCATTGCCGTGGGATATAAATACGATTTTTTTAAAAGACGGCTGTCCTTGCCCTTATTATCGGGGACGCAAAGACGGGTGCTTTTGACGGCGTTGGTGGCGGCGGATTATAGGGAAGATAGAGCGTACGTAGCCAAACGGCTTTGCGGCTTTGAAGAATATTGCTTGGACGGCGTGTTCCATTTCCGTTTGCAGGAATTAAAACGGCGTTGGGAAAATATTGCCGACTACGTACCCGTGGATATGGGGGAGAGCTCGGTGGACGGGTTTATCGAATTTCTCGTAGACGACGGGGAAGGGAAGCTGTATATCAAAAACGGCAAAGTATACGACGCCGACTACCGTTTGCTCAATCGCAGCCTGCTGACGGGCGTGCAATCCCCGATAGGGGAAATTTTGCTTGGCGGAGCGGAACAGGTATACTGTTTTGGGGAAGTGGACGAAAGGACGCGGGCGTTTTTAAAAAAATATTACGGGGGGAAAGCTGTTTTTTGCTGAAAATAGCAAAATGCGGAAAAATTCCCTTAAAAAAAGTTGACAAAGGCGGGGAAATGGAGTACAATAAAGACCGTAAAGACAAGTAGCGTCGTCATCGGTCTTACAGAGAGCCCGTTCTTTGGCTGTGAAACGGGTATTCCGAGATGAAAGGCGAAACCACTTTACGTTTGCGATAAAACTGGATAAAAAGCGGCCGTGAAAACGGCAATTAAGGTGGAACCGCGCAAAAACGTTATTGCGTCCTTAAACTCTTTTGCTGGGAGTTTAAGGATTTTTTTATGGAAAAATCATCATTTAGATATATTTACGGAGGAATACTATGAACGTTATTTTGAAGAGTGGCGACAAGATGGAACTTGCGGAAAACTCGACGGCTATGCAAGCGGCGCTTGCGATTTCCGAAGGTTTGGCAAGAAACGCGGTATGCGCGAAAGTCAACGGCGAGCTTGTGGATTTGTCTTGCGAATTGAAGGACGGCGACAGTCTAGAAATCGTTACGTTGAAAGACAAAGAAGGCTTGCAGGTGTACCGTCATACGTGCGCGCACGTTTTGGCGCAAGCCATCAAAACCATTTATCCCACTTGCAAACTTTCCATCGGCCCTGTTATTGACAACGGCTTTTATTACGATATCGATTTCGTAACCCCCATTACGCAGGCGGATTTGGCGAAAGTGGAAGCGGAAATGCAAAAAATAATCAAGAGTAATTTGCCTATCGAACGCTTTACCTTGCCCAAGGAAGAAGCGATTGCGCTTATGGACGGTTACAGCGAAAATTACAAGGTAGAGCTTATCAACGATTTGCCTGACGGGGAAACGATTTCTTTCTATAAACAAGGCAACTTCACCGACCTTTGCCGTGGCCCCCACCTTCCTTCGACGGGGAAGATTAAGGCGTTCAAGCTCACCAGCATTGCAGGCGCGTACTGGCGCGGCGACGAGCATAACAAGATGCTCACCCGTATTTACGGTACGGCTTTTGCGAAGAAGGACGAAATGGAAGCGTACTTCACTATGCTTGAAGAAGCGAAAAAGCGCGACCATACCAAGCTTGGCAAGGAATTGAAATTGTTTGCGATTATGAACGAAGGCAAGGGCTTGCCCTTCTTCCTTCCCAACGGTATGGTTTTGAAAAACCTGCTCGTGGAATATTGGAGAGAAATCCACACCCGCGACGGCTACGTGGAAATCCAAAGCCCGATTATGCTCAACCGCACCCTTTGGGAAACGTCGGGACATTGGTTCCATTATCGCGACAATATGTACACGACCAAAGTGGACGAAGAAGACTTCGCAATCAAGCCTATGAACTGCCCCGGCAGTATCTTGGTCTATAAAAACGAACCCCACAGCTATAAGGATTTGCCTATTAGAATGGGCGAACTCGGCCTTGTACACCGTCACGAAAAATCCGGTCAGTTGCACGGCTTGTTCCGCGTTCGTTGCTTTACGCAGGACGACGCGCACATCTTTATGACGCGCGAACAAATCAAGGACGAAATCAAGGGCGTCGTTCGTTTGATCAACGAAGTGTACACCTTGTTCGGCTTTAAATATCACGTAGAGCTTTCCACTCGTCCCGAAAACAGTATGGGCAGCGACCAAGATTGGGAAGTAGCAACCGAATCCTTGCGCAACGCGCTTAACGATTTGGGCTTGGAATACGTAGTAAACGAAGGGGACGGCGCGTTCTACGGTCCGAAAATCGACTTCCATTTGGAAGATTCCATCGGCAGAACTTGGCAATGCGGTACGATTCAGCTCGACTTCCAGCTTCCCCAACGCTTTGAAATGGAATACGTGGGCGAAGACGGCGCAAAGCACCAGCCCATTATGGTACACCGCGTAGCGTTTGGCTCTATCGAACGTTTCATCGGTATTCTCATCGAACACTTCGCAGGGAAATTCCCCGTATGGCTTGCGCCTGTGCAGGCGAAAATTTTGCCTATCACGGATAGACAGGTCGCTTATGCGAACGAGCTTTGCGCGAAGATGAAAGAGCTTGGTATTCGTGTAAACGTGGACGATAGAAACGAAAAAATCGGGTATAAAATCCGCGAAGCGCAAATGGAAAAAGTGCCTTATATGCTCGTAATCGGGGATAAGGAAATGGAAGCGGGGCAGGTGGCTATCCGTCGTCGCGACGGTCAGCAGTCGGTTGTATCCGCGGACGAATTTATCGCTACGATTTTGAAAGAAATCGAAGATAAAACGGCGTTTTAATCGCAAATAAGAGCAAAGGGATAACGCTTTTGGGCTGTTATCCCTGCTTTTTACGGAGAAAAAGTATGTTAAAAACGGGTATTAAATTCGACGGCTATTGTTCGAAAACGGACGTATACGGCTATGAAGAAGCGTTAAAGAAAATCAAGGCGCACGGTTATGATTGTATCGATTATGGCGAGCTTGCGGATTTTCAATCTCCGCTGTTTGCTTTTTCCGATGAACAATGGGACGAATATTTGCAAAATTTTCGCGCGGCTGTGCAAAGAAACGGCTTGGAAATTTCGCAAATGCACGGGCTTTGGCCTACGGTGGGGAATGACGCTTCGCCCGAAGACAGA
>JBGVRC010000167.1:0-1975 GCA_045128055.1 Candidatus Scatosoma sp.
ACGATCGCAGGTCCGACGGGAGAAGGGCTCACAAGCGCGCGGAGCTTTACGAGATACCGTCGCTGCGTGATGTCGGATAACTTCCGCATTATTTAAAGGAAATTTATAAGGAGAGAACTATTATGGATATTACATCTTCTCAAGTAGAAAGCATCGTCCGTAAAATCCTTGGGGAAATGGGCGGAGCAGCGAAACCCGCTTGCTCGGCTGGCGTTCCCAAAACCGCAAAGGTAGCTATGCTTACTTCCGCGAAAAATATCGAAGTAAAGGAATTTCCCATTCCCGCGTTGCGCGACGACGATATTTTGGTGAAGGTAGAAGGCTGCGGCGTATGCGGTACGGACGTACACGAATGGAAAGTGGACCCGTTTGGGATTATTCCCGTAACGCTTGGTCACGAAGGTACGGGTGAAATCGTATATCTTGGTAAAAACATCAAGAAAGATACGGCAGGCAACCCTATTAAAGTGGGCGACAAGCTCGTTACCAGCGTAATCAGCTGCGGCGATTGCTATATTTGTCGCAACCAACCTGCAAACACCAACCTTTGCGACAAGCAAGGCGTATTCGGGCTTATTCCCCACAGCGATGCAAACCCTTTCACGGGTTGGTTCGGTGAATATATTCTTATCCGCGGCAAGGGCGCAACCTACTTTGTAGTAAACGACCTTGATTTGAAGGAAAGAATGTTGTTGGAGCTTGCTTGCGTATGCGTACACGCATTGAAGAGAGCGCAAACGACCGGTCTTATCAACTTCAACACCAAAGTCCTTATTCAAGGTCTTGGTCCCGTTGGTTTGGTTATGATCAGCGTACTCCGTGCGGCAGGTATCAACCATATCATTGCAATCGACGGTACGCCGATGCGTTTGGATATGGCGAAAAAGCTTGGTGCAAAGACGGTTATCAACTTCAAAGAAGTTCCGGCTTTGGAAGACAGAGTGGCTATTGTTAAGAAAGCGGCAAACGGCGTGGGTGCTGACTTTGCATTCCAATGCACGGGCGCTCCTGCGGCAGCGAAAGACATTTACGAATATATCCGTCGTGGCGGCGGGCTCTGCGAAATGGGCTTCTTCGTAAACAACGGCGAATACAACGTAAATCCTCACTTTGCAATGTGCAACAAGGAAATCAATCTCGTTGGGTCTTGGGATTACTCGGCGGACGATTATCCCACGACGATGGCGTTCCTTCGCCAAGCGCGCGAAATGAACATTCCTATCAAGGATTTGATCACGCACGAATTCCCGCTTGACCAACTCAACCAAGCGATGGAAGTCAACGTAGCGCAAAAGGGTATTAAAATTTGTTTTGTTAATAAGTAAACGCGTATATGCGTCGTATTTCAGCGTTGTAGCTCCGCGCCCACGCGGTCACGTACGTTTATGTACGCTCCCTTATAGGTGCTCGCTACGCCTTGAACTACTCGCATCCCCGCATTTACGGAAGCAACAAATAAACGAGGTAAAGAAATATGGCACTTGGCATGATAGAAGTATTCGGTTTTGCGACGTCCATCGTGGTTGCGGACGCTATGGCGAAAGCTGCGGACGTAAAGGTCGTGGCAATCGACAAGAATAAACCTGCGGCAGGGGATTCCGCGCGGGTACCTTTGGTCATGGCGATCAAGGTGGAAGGTAGTGCGGCGGCTGTGGAAGCGGCTGTTGCGGCGGGTAAAGCTGAAGCTGAAAAAAGAGAACTGTATATTACCCACAAGGTAATTGCACGCCAAAGCGAGGAAATTGAATGGTTCGCCCATTTGAGCGCGCTCGGCAAAGACAAATTAAGATAAAAAAAATAAAAAATATATAATTCAAGGAGAAAAATTATTATGATGGAAGCATTAGGTATGGTAGAAACCAGAGGTCTTGTAGCGGCAATCGAAGCAGCGGACGCAATGGTAAAGGCAGCAAACGTAGTACTTATCGGCAGCGAAAAAATCGGTAGCGGTTTGGTAAGCGTTATGGTTCGCGGC
>JBGVRC010000168.1:0-7729 GCA_045128055.1 Candidatus Scatosoma sp.
AGAATAACCCATATTCAAACATATTAACACTTACTACTTTCCGGATGCGTCAAAAGGGCATCCACCGGATACAAAGTTAAGCATTCATAGTTTGACATCAAAAAAAACAGTCTTACAAAAGTCTTACAGCCACTATTGATGATCAATTATAGGCGGTATTTTCCTTTGTTTTATTTTGTTAGGCAAACGCTTTCTATTATCTTGAATACCACGCAGTTAAAAAAGCGTGGTATTTTCTTTTATCTTCCTTTGCTATTGCTGTAAATGTTATTTTTTTGTTACTGGTTTGTTACTTTGTGGCGTAAATGCTTGGAAGTAACAAATACATTTTATACCTTTGCCGACGTAACAAACCTTTAATAGTAGTAATAAAATGGCAAGACCCAAGAAACAAACAAGGGCCAAAGAGCCCGTACGTATCCGTTTCAAGGAATTGAGCAACGGAAACAAATCTATCTATCTGGATATATACCGCGAGGGCAAACGCAGTTACGAATTTCTTAAACTGTACCTGGTGCCCGAAAAATCCCCAGTAGCGAAAATACAGAACGAGCAAGTAATGGCCGCGGCAAACGCGATCAAATCGCAGCGTATTATCGAGCTTAGCAATAATACGGCCGGTATCAAGGTAGACCCCACAAAATCGAAAATCCTACTACACGACTGGTTACAAATCTGCAAAGAGCAAAGGCGTAAAAAATTTACGGCTGGCACTGTTAGCAATATGCAGGCACTTATTAACAATCTGGAAGAATACGGCGACCGTTTACCAATGCGTAACGTAGATAAGGATTACTGCCTGGGATTTATCGAGTACCTACGTAATTACCGCGTAGAGTTAAAACCGGATCCAAAGACCGGCAAAGAGCGCCCAGGTAAGCCGCTAAGCGCGTTTACTATTAACGCCCGCTTTGAGCTGCTGACCGCTGTATTAAACGCTGCCGTACGCGAAGAAATTATAGGCGTAAACCCTATTAAGAAAATCGACAAGACAGAAAAAACACACCGTCCAGAAAGTACGCGTACATTCCTAACAATCGACGAAGTTAAAAAGCTGATCGAGACGCCGGCCGAAAAGGATCATATAAAAAGGGCGTTTCTGTTTTCGTGCTTCTGCGGTTTGCGCTTTAGCGACGTAAAGCAGCTAACCTGGGCGAATATCGAATAAAATAACGGCCGCTTTTATGCAAATATCGTTATGCAAAAAACGAAAGAGCCGCTATATTTGCCACTGGGCCAGCAGGCGTTATCGTTTCTTCCAGAGCGCAAAAAAGGCGACAGTATGAATGCGCCTATATTTAACAACGATATACGCCTAAACTGTGTAGTAAATAAGTATCTAAAGAGATGGGCCGAAGCTGCGGGCATTACTAAGCCGGTAACGTTTCACGTAGCGCGCCACACATTCGCCACAACGTCGCTAACCCTGGGCGCAGATCTATACACCACGTCGAAGCTGTTAGGCCACACGAATATAAGTATTACCCAGGTATACGCGAAGATCGTAAACGAAAAGAAAAACGAAGCCGTAGACTTATTCGACAGCGTTTTTTAGCCTGGATCCGTTTTTAGTATTGTAGAACTTAACCGTATTAGTAGAATATGGATAACGTAGATAGATTTATAATAGAGTTTGCAAGCGCCCAAATAAAGCAGTTTGTAGAGCCAAAGGGCGACGACTACTATTTTGATAGCGACGAACATAAATACGTAGATCCTTTAGCTTTTGAAGCATATATAAGGAATATACCAGCGCAGCTTTGGGCGCCAGAATTTCGCAACGCGTACGCCACGATCCGGAGTTATATACAACGTAATAACACCGATAAGGATTGTAACGATTTAATAGACGCCCTAACTGCGTCTAAAGAAAGTATTACGTTATTATCTAAAATCTACTGCCCGCAGGTCCTGGAAGAACTGGAAGCGCAGCAGCCAGTAACAAATATACCAGAACCGGTAACAAACCGAGTAACAAACGAAGTAACAAAATGTACTAACGCCCCACGTCCGGAACTGCCAGCAGGCATAAAAGACACACCAGGAGCGCGCGCAGCTTTCGACAGCCTGGTAACAGCCGGCTATCTTGACAGCGAGTACAAGCCAACAGCCAGCGCGTCAAAAAATGTAATTTGCGCGTATATGGCTGGAACGCTTAACCAGCTGCTGGGCGTGGATCACTGGGCGAAAGTGTTTGCCGATTTCTGGGGCGTGCCTAATTTGTCGCAATCGTTTTTCCAGCTCAATAAAGCCGGTAAGGAATATACAGCCGATATAGATAAAGCACTGGCAGCAGCGGCCAGAAGCTGCGACCAGCTGGCCCAGACAAAGCGCGGTAAAGAGCTGCTGGGTAAAAAGTAAATCATAATTTAAGACTGTAACAAACCGAATATATTAAACCATTAAAAAGTAGTAACAATGAGAACAAAGAACAACGAGAGCCAAAAGTATTTGGCCGAGATCCAGGGATTAGAAAACTTTGCAGATCGCAAGAAGTTAGTAACTGAGTGGCTATATAACGACGAAGAAAACTACGACGCGCTGGCCGACTTTTTCGAGCGTCTTTTTGCCAAAGGTGGAAACGGCAAGGCCCAGGCTATTTTAGCCTATTTCCGCGAGCTTAACGGCGTAGAGGACGAATATATTAACGCGGGCGCAGAAGATCTGCCAGAAGTCCCAGCCGGTATTACTGGAGCGACAGAAGTAACCGGCGAACGTGCCACAGTAATAGGCCAGCAGACAGTAGGATTAAGCAGCGAATTTGTACGCGAGCTTTTGGCCGCTAAGGATAGACAGATAGAAACGCTTTTAGCCCTGGTAGGACAGCTAAAAGACGAGGCCGCAAAATAGGCTACACCATAACGGAAACAGTACCCCGACGCTATACAGTGCCGGGGTATTCTTTTATTATACCCAGCAGCGCCAGAAACCGGCCTATTTTCAATTTTGAGCGCCGAAACGATAAAACCCCTGCGCGCAACAAACGACGGCCGTACGGGCTTATTTTGCCCTACTGCACAGCTATCTAAATAATAGACAAACTGCCCCAGTATGCAGTACGTATAAGCGTAGAATATTTATAGATATTATAGTTATTTATAGTGTTGAATTATAGCTATTTATGGGCGCTATAATCTGTTTTTCTTTTATATTCCTTTGCTGTGCTTTTGATATGCAAGAGCCCGCGCGAAGCGGATTTTGTCGAACCACTAAAAGTTACAGCTATGGGAGCAAATGAAATGCTTACAACACAAGAGGCCGCCGCGTTTTTAGGCCTTACCGTGGGGTATCTGTACAAACTCACTATGCAGAAGAAAATACCCTATTACAAACCGTTTGGTAATCGCTGCTATTTCAAGCGCGACGAATTAGCCCAGATATTACAAAGTAACCGTATCGCGACTGTTGAGGAGACACAGCGCCAGGCCGTCGTACACGTACTAAGCAAATAACCGGACCGTATGAAAGAGCGTAATTTTGTAGTCTCAGTAGGCAAAAGCCGAGAGAGCAAGAAATGGAAACGCGCTAACTATACCTGGGCCGAATTTGTGCAACGCTGCACGGAGACACAACGCACGCAAGAAACAGCAGCGCAGTACGTAAGTATGAGCAAGGACGCCCAGGGCGCGATAAAGGACGTAGGCGGGTTTGTGGCCGGATCCTTAAACGGCGAGAGACGAAAGAAAGAAAACGTAATATCGCGATCTATGCTAACGCTGGATCTGGATTTTGTAACAATACCGGCAGCGGATCTGTGGGACGAAATAGATACAAGCCTGGAGTATACGGCGCTGGTTTATTCGTCGCACTCACATACACCGGAAAAACCGCGCCTGCGACTGATCATACCGACCAGCCGAGATATGGCCCCGAATGAATACGAACCGATCGCGCGCAAGATCGCCGGGGAAATAGGTATAAATCAATTCGACGACACGACCTACGAGACAGCCCGTTTAATGTACTGGCCCAGCACGTCCAGCGACGCCGAGTTTTACTGCAAGCACAAAGACGGTAAGCTGTTAGATCCGGACGAAGTATTAAACCAGTACGACGACTGGAACGACGTGGCCAGCTGGCCGCGCAGCATACGCGAGGGCGACACAGTAGCACGCCGCGAAATTAAGAAAGCAGGCGACCCGCGCGAAAAATTCGAGGGCGACGGCAAGATTATAGGCGCGTTTTGTAGGGCCTACAGTATCGAGGACGCTATAGAAACGTTTTTAGACGACGTATACAAGCCTGGCACAAAGGGACGCTACAGCTACAAGCTGGGCGAAAGCACCAACGGCGTAGTATGCTACGACGGGCTGTTTGCCTATAGCCACCACTGCACAGACCCGGCAGGCGGTAAGCTGTGCAACGCTTTCGACCTGGTACGTATACACAAGTACGGCAGCCTGGATATAGGAAGCAAGGCAGACGACGTTACACGCCTACCGTCGTACAAGACTATGAGGGATTTTGCAGCTGCCGACGGCAGGGTAAAAGTAGCGCTGCTGCAAAGCGCGGGCGAAGATTTTACAGAAGTAGATCTAACCGACGCGCAACAGTGGAAAACGGGTTTAGAGTTTGGCAAGAAAAACGAGTTAAAGCCGACCGTATTAAATTTCCGTTTGATCCTGGAGAACGACCCCGCGTTACGTGGCCGCTTCTGGGTAAACGAATTGTCGCAATATATCGAAGCCGGGCAGCTACCCTGGCGCAAACAGCCGGGCCAGTGGGTAGACGCCGACGACGCCAACCTACGCGGCTACCTGGAAGAACATTACCAGCTATCCGGCAAAGACAAGCTGGCCGACGCGTTTACGATCGTAGCGCTGAAGAATAAGCAGCACCCCGTACGCGACTACTTGCAGGCCCTACAATGGGACGGACGCGCCCGCCTGGATAAAGTTATTATTTCGCTGCTGGGCGCCAAAGACACGCCCCTAAATAGGGCGATAACCCGCAAACACTTTGTAGCAGCTGTAGCCAGGATCTACGAACCAGGTATAAAGTACGACACCTGCCTAACGTTGACCGGACCCGAAGAAACGGGCAAATCCAGTCTGTTTAGAATAATGGGCGGCCCCTGGTTTGATGACAGTATTACGACGATCGAGGGCAAAGAGGGACGCGAGAGCCTGCGCGGTAAATGGATTATAGAGCTGGCCGAGCTTAACAGTATAAAGCGCAGCGAAGTAGCAGCCGTTAAAAATTTCCTATCCAACCAGGCAGACAGCTATAGGGCCGCGTACGACAGACGCGTAACGCCGTACCCGCGACAGTGTGTTTTTTGCGGAACGACCAACGAAGATAAATTCCTAAAAGGCGACACCGGTAACCGCCGCTTCTGGGTAATACAGATTATGCCGGAGCTTTGCGCGGGCGAACCGCTGGCAGATCGTCTGGTACGTTTGGAAACCTGGCGCGATCAGCTTTGGGCCGAAGCGGTACACTACTACAAAGCGGGCGAAAAACTGTACCTGGATAAAGAGCAGGCAGACGCACTGCGAAATACCCAGCAAGAATTTAGCGACGAAAGCGACGACCCGACAAAACCGCTGCTTCGCCAGTTTCTGTATATGAAGCTGCCGCCCGACTGGGTAACCTGGGATTTGCAACGCCGCCGCGCCTACCTCAACGCCGGCGATCCGCTGGACGCCGAGGGAATAGTACAGCGCGACCGCTTCTGTATTGCTGAGTTTCTTTGCGAGAGAATGGGCGCGAATATGGCCGACAAGGACTACCGATACCGGGCCCGGAAGATTGCAAAGCTAATGGCCGATTTTCCGGACTGGCAGCCGCTGACCAGTACAAGGCACGCGGAAAAATTGTACGGTTCGCAGCGCGGCTACCAGCGTAGGATCCGAGATGCGGACACCGACGAAAAGATATAAAAAGAGCTGTAAACGTACCCCGGAATGTAAACCCAAAAAACGGCTGAGTTTACAAGCAACCAACCAACGAACGAACCAAGAAAAAAAGCAAATGTAAACCAAGCCGTAAACGTTTACAAGTAAGTTTACAAATAAGTTTACGGCTAAAAAACTGATTTATAGATAATTATATATATGTAAACTATGTAAACTTAAAATAGCTATATAGCTATATAGTTTTATCGTAATATATAAAAATACGGTATTACAGTGTACAAAAAGCATACATACGCGTAACAGTATAGTAATATAGGAAAATAGAGTTTACACAGTTTTAGTTTACAAACAGCAAAATAGTAATCGTATGCGCCACCGTATAAACGTATCAATAACGCCGGTATTCCACGACGAGTTACAGCGTATCTGCAAGGACTACGGGTTTGTTAATCTGTGCGAAATATGTACGGCCCTGCTCAGTGTATTTGTGGAGCGAGTAAACAATGCCGAACAAAACAAGGGCCGACGCTTAGAACGGAATGAGGATTTGATAAAACAAATGTTCGCCGAGTTTGAAAACTGGGAGCCAACGCCCCAGCCGGATATAATGTACCGACGACACCAGCGACGCAATCCGGACAACGTACAGCAGCGCAAGCCCAGGCCAGCAGCTGGCGACAATGCCGACAGCCTGGAAGATCCAAGCGACGACGCAGAGGATCTGGCCGAAAACAGCGACGATATAGGTATTAGCCTATACGATTTTGAGGGTTAAAATGGTTATTACCTTTTTATGCTGGTACCCAAAACAAGGTTTTAACCGTATAGTAGAGACTGTTAAACATTATAGATAAAAACGTATGAATAAATTAAACCACTTAATGTTAGTTTTTGCGCGTCCAGGTTGCGAAAATGGAGCTGAGAAACTTTGCGAAATAGCCGCAGACATTCAGTATTTGAATGAATGTGTTATACCAGAAATGCGCAAAGCTGGCATTAAAAGTATGACTATTGGGGAGATTGTCAATTTTGCCCGATTGGGCGATATGTTGAAATGCGGCTTTTATCCGCGCGAAATTAAGACTGTGGATTATATAAGCTATTCCGGCCGCCGCGTATTCTTCGCTGATAAAGTATTTCTAAACTGGTACGCAGAAACAGACGAGGGAAAGCAGAACGAAAAACTTTGCAAATATCTTTTAGAACAGTAACTATTAACAGACAATACAATGAAAGAAGAAAAAATTTTAATTGGACAAAGCGACGGTTTTATAGCCCGTCTATCTATGTACGATAAGATCCGACGTATAAATAATTCTACGATGCCTACGCTTTTTGCTTTGGGATTGTCGGCAGACGTGGAAACAGTTGCGGATATTGCCGTAGGTGGCTACGACAAATTAAAGGAAGTGTATACAGAACGTTATTACGAAGCGCACCCGGAAGCAGGCCGTAACGAGGTTCTTAAGACTTTTGCAGAAAACAATATCCGTTTAACGTTAGACGCTGTTTGTGAGCAGTACAAGTTTGGCGGATTGTCAAGCAACGAGGTAAACGACATAGCAGGAATTAAAAAGTATTGCAGGTTTAACGCTTCCGGTTTGTTGGAAATTGACGACCAAAAATTCGAGGAAAGCCAAAAGAAATACGCAACCGGAGAAAACGCAAAACTATACAGAGAGATAGAAAAGGCGGTTAAAAACCTTAACGCAGCCTGCAAAGGTTTTTTAACGCGCGCTGTTTTCAATCACTTGTTTTACTTTGGTGACGACGCGCAGCTGCATATTAAAGATAATATAGACCCGCGCGCACTGGACGAGATCCGAAACGTAAACAGGGGGGTGTTTTTTTAATGGGGGTATACCCCGTTA
>JBGVRC010000169.1:0-1857 GCA_045128055.1 Candidatus Scatosoma sp.
ATAGCATAAGTCCATAATTTTAATATTTCCCGAAGAAAGCGCAAACGCCTTATCGCTTAATAGCGCAGCCCCTTCCTTTTCGTGCAATTCTTTGGAAATCGCGTAATAGGTTACGTAGGGAAATCCTAAAAGTGCGTCTACGGAATAAGGGTTAGACAAATTAAATCCCGTACCCGCAAACAACTTCATCGTATTATCCAACGCAAACGGAATTCCGCCGTAGTTTTCCGCGTAAATCCCGTCCAAAGCATATTCTTTTACCATCGCCTTAATCGCGTCTAAATCCGCCTGCGTAGCGAATGCGGGATAATAGACGTATTTTTCAAAAGCGCCCGTTAAAAAACTGTTCGGCGGCACGACTTGATAATCTTTGGGTTTATATACGGCAACGTCAGCCGACACCATAGAAAAATCATCGCTAATTACGGCAGTTTTGCTATTTGTACCGCTGAATGCGTCATAGGTAAACTCTTTTTCCTGCAAAGGCGGTCTATTCGCCTTGCAAGGCTTTTCAACGATTGCCTGATATACCTTTCGGCGAAAAGCATTGAGCTCTGATTTCGCAATAAAGATATAGCCTTGTAATTGAATATCGTTTAATACAATATCAACGGGAAGCCCGTCCGTCTTATAAAAGCAAGTTTTTATCTCTTCTACTGACAAGGCTCTGTTTTGCGCCGATTGTAAAATGCAGTCGCTTTCTATTTGGCAATCTTTCCAAATTGCGTAGGCTTTTTTCCCTTCGACAAAGCATAAATCCAGCTTCCAAACCGCTTTTTTAGACGCATTTAAAAGGCGAGAGTTGAGCGCTGTGTCCGTGGTGATAAATACGCTGTCCCCATTCTTTAAACGGGTCTTCGACATGATTACAAAGCCGTTTCTTTGTTGTTTGGCATATATCGCGCCGCCAACTTCGTTGCCGTCTCTTAAAATTTTAAACGCGTCGCCATTTTGCGGTTGAAAACGGCTTTCTACGTGGTATGTGCCGTTGAGAACTTTGACAACGCCTATCTTTTCGCCCAAATGCCCTTGCACGGCGGTGGATAAAAAGCGTTTATCCTGTCCAAAGGCCAAGCCCGCGGTGTAATTGCCGCGATTATACGTACGCTTTAAATCGGATAATTTTTGCGTAGCGTTTTGTTCTTGGTCAAGAATAGCCCTATAATAGGCAACCGCCGCGGCTACGTATTCCTTTCTACGCATTCTGCCTTCAATCTTAAAAGATACGACGCCCGCTTCAATAAGCTTTTCGATATTTTCCCCTACGCATAAATCGGAAAGCGATAGCGCGTAATTTTGCTCGGTGTTACCGTTTCTATCATAGGCGTAGATTTTTCTACACGGTTGTTTGCACCTGCCACGATTGCCGCTGTTTCCGCCTATAAAAGAAGAAAAATAGCATTGACCTGAAAAACACGTGCAAAGCGCGCCCTGCACGAACGCTTCCGTTTCTATAAACGCGGCAATTTTTTTAATTTCCGCAATAGGCGTTTCTCTTGCCAAAATCACTCTTGAAAAGCCGCATAATTGGGCAAATTTAGCCCCTTCCACATTGCAAACGCCCGCTTGCGTGCTTAAATGCAAGACAATTTCGGGATATAATTCGTGTACCTTCTTCCCAAGCAAGGGGTCTTGCATAATAATAGCGTCCACCCCTTCGTTCCACACGAATAACAAATCTTTTATAAAACGCGCAAATTCTCCGTCTGTCGCCTTAATAACGGTATTTAACGCTACGTAAACCTTAACTCCGCATATATGCGCCTGTTGCAAAACGGCGCGAAAAGCAGCTTCGTCGAAGTTTTCCGCCCCCTGACGAGCTGAAAAAGACGAAGCTAACCCTAAATATATGGCGTC
>JBGVRC010000170.1:0-11109 GCA_045128055.1 Candidatus Scatosoma sp.
CTTTGCACCGATACACAAAATAAAATGTTTCACGTGGAACACAACATCAAGTGTTAAACAAAGTTAAATCGAAAAAATAATTGCGCTTTTATGCTTGTATATAAAATAAAATGCCTAACTTTGCAGTGTTCAATTAAACAAGTTAAACAAGTTGAAAAAAATGAAAGCAATAGTTGTTAAAGAGTCCACATTTGATGTGGTTAATGTCGTTATGAGTTCAAAGGCGGTATCTTTCCCTTGCCCTGCTATTATCGTTTTTGTTGACGATGTTGTTTATATCAAGTATCTCAAATTCAATGACCTTTCAAAAGCGTCTGCTATTTTGTTTTCCCTTGGTATTCTTCATCGCTGTGTTGTTAAATAAAAATATACGTGTTATGGTAGAGTTGAAAATTTACGTATTTGTCGTTGGTGACAAAGAGTGTGAAAAGTTTGATGATTGTTTTTCATCTACTTGTCTTGGTGTTTACCCCGAAAGTTGTGGGTATGATAGGCAATTCCATGCCTACGTGCTTACTTTCAATTCTTGCGCTGCTTTTTCAGCCTGCACGGGTGTTCTTTGCTTACAGGGTTGGCACTTTTCTTGTGATGTTCGTGAACTTCTTTAATCAGCAAGCCACAAATAAAAGGCGGTAACAATCAAGTTGCCGCCTTTCTTTTTATCCTGCCTTGCAGTTACTCTATATATACACCGTCAGACAAAGCCCTGTATATCATTTCCTGCTCTTCTGTCAGCATTTCGGCGGTGTGTATGGGTGTAACATCATCGAATATATTAAACCCTCTGAAATCGCCTAAAATGCCCGTCTTACGGTCTTTGTTTAGTCCGTTGCTTGTACTCTCGTACCACTTGCAGTAAATGTAAGGTTCTACCCCGTAATATAACATTTCGTTCCAATCATCGCCGCCCACGGTTTTAACTTGGTCACTTGGTGAAAGGTATATTATTTCGCTGCTTGGTTCAATTTCCTCAACTTGGAACACAATACCGTTGCATGACAAAAGCGCAACCCCGTTGCCCGTCACTACGTTTATAACGTACTGCAAACCTATCGTCTTACCTGCATAATCGGTATTTAGGCTTACAAAGCCTGCAAACGGCAAAAAGATTTGTATTTCGCTTTCGTAGTCGGTGTTATCTTCGTTGTGCGCTGGTACTATTGCCGTGCCGAAATCAAGCGTTATTTTGTCCTGTGCTGGCTGCTGGCATGATACGCCCGTGTTGTAGTTACCACATCTTATTACATCTGTGGTGCTTGCAGCAATGTTGGTGTAAACACGGCGTATTCTGTTCACGTATGCGCCCAAATCTATATTTTCGTAGTTCTGTGTACCCGTTTCGGTTTCCTTGAAAAATCGTTTGCCGCTAAACTCTGACAATTCATCAAGTGTTACCAAATATACGTTTATTGCGCCGTACTGCTGCCCTACAACGGTAACGGGGTACGCTTGGGCATTTACAGAAAGTTCGCTCCAACCGTCCTGCAAAGTAAGGCTACCCGTTGCTGTTTTCTTGTCACTTGAAACGGTCAAATCCTTGTTTGTAGGGTTGCCGCCATCGTCATAATAAGAAAACTTTGGTGTACTCTGTGCCGTGTCAAACGCCGTGTTTTCGTTTGCTTTTATAGTCACATTGAGCGTTGCACCAACTTGCAGAGTTTCGGGTAACGCTGGGTCGGCATAACAATTTGAAAGGTTTGCGGTCACGGGTATTTCGGGCTTCGGCTCGCTGGCTGTTGTACCCGAAAGCGTTACACCGCCGTCCCTGTCGAAATCGTCATTACTCCAACTTGCAGTTTTCTTGTCTGCACTTATTGTCATATCCACGTTTGCTGGGTTTCCGTCAACGTCCGTAAACGCTGCTTTTGCACCCGTAATTATAAACCCTGCATTTGCCGTTACGGTTACGCTGCCGCCGTATGCGCCACTTTTAACGCCCGTTGCTGTTGTGTTTGGTATGTTGTTAGTAACTGCCAATTCATTATCCAAACGGGTTTTGCCTGTAATTTCAAAAGCCGTGTCTGCGTCCGTTTGGTACACGTTTGCACGTACTTCCGTATTACTGCTGTTTCGGGGTTGCAGCACAACCGTATTCGGGTTTCCGTCTATATCGTAGTACGCTGCTTTTATCTCGCCGTCAAACTTGTAGCCGCTTTTAGCGGTCAAAAGCAACTCCCAATAATCGCCGTACCCATAATCGCCCTGCCATTCGCTTTTATCAATGCTGTTTGGCACTTTATTCGTTACTGCCATACTCTTTTATTTTTCAGTTCCTTTTAATGTTACCATAATAATGCTGCCCGTTTCATTCAGCAAGCCCGTATTTGCAAACGGTACTTTCTCAAAATTCGGGTTGCGCTTATACACCGTTTCACGGTTGGAAATATAGGGGTTGGGGTTGTCACTTTCAGAAACTCGCCCCGTTGCCGCCAAAATTTCGGTTTCGTAGGTTTTCAGTACGTCAACACGCAACGTAAGTCCGTAGGCGTTGTTTCCCTCAAAACTAACTCTATCCACGAAATAGTAACGCCCTAAATCGGGTATGTAGCAATAGTTGAAAGTCGGGCGTGGCTTCTTTCGTAGTGTCACGGTCGGACGCAACACATCAAAAGTTTGCCGCAAATCGCCCTCAATCGCCGTAAACTCGCCCAACTGCTTGTTTACCGTGTTCGGGTGTCCGTTGTATGAATAAAACCGTATCGTAGTCATATCTGTAAAGAAAAAAGGCAGTGCGGTGCGCTTTCACCTGCACCTGCACCGCCCAAAGTTAAACAATCAAAACCTATGAGTTACTTGATAAAGAACACTACAAAGTTTTCGTTGGTGTCGTTGAAATAGCCTGCGTCAAACTTGTAATAGTTGTTGAAGAACTCGGCTTTTGCGTTGTAGTTCGTTGTTACACGTCTGTCGAGGTTGCAAACTCCCAATGCGTCACGGTCGAACATTACGCCCAACACGCCCGAAATCTCAACGGCTTTGCCGCCGCTTTCCTTGACTTTGATGTTGCCCGTGCTGGCAAACTCGTAGTTCTTTCCGCTGCCCTGCCAAAACGGTACGGTTTCGGCTTGTGGCAGAAGAACATCGCCACGGTTGAAGGTGTCAGAGTAAAGATAGGTCTGCGCTGCCTTTGCAAAGTCGGACAAAAGTACAACGTGCAACATATCTTTCGGGGTAAAGCGTTCCTTTCCACCAACATTGAACACGGTGGAAATGCTTTGCAGACGGTCGGCGTAAGTACCCATTACGTAAGACGCAAAGCGTATGAACTCGGGGTCGGTTATCGCCTTTGCAGCGGTCAACTTTGCGCTCTCGCCTACCTTGTCGTTGTATAACTTCAAGAGGTTCACGCAACGTGCCGTGCTTGCGCTGGAAAGGTCGGCATTTGTCATGTTGCCTGCCGTACCACCAAATGCAACCGCATCAGCCAACACGGTTTCTGCAATCATGTTGTTAATTGTGCGCATAATCAAAGCGTCAGCCTTGATAGTCATGGACTTTTCAACGGCTGCATAAATCATGGAAATAAATCCATTGAGTTGTGCGGCGTTGCTGAAACTCTCTTTTACCTGTCTTTCAGTGATAGATACAGGCACTTCAAAAGTTACCTTGCTGTTGAAGAACTTTGCCGTAACGGTCGGTTTGTGGAACACGTCCTGCGAATAGGTCTGTCCGTCTGTCAAGTCCCATGTGTCGTTTTCCTCGGCTGCTGGAACGTCTGCCGAAATCTTTTCCAACACGCTGCCAAACTCCCATGCGTCCATTAAAACGCTCGGCACTTTGCCTGCATAAGGACGGTTTACGAAAATCACTTTGCCGATATGGTTCACAAGCGATTTTACGTAGTTGTCCACGGCACTTTGGTTGAACACTTCTTTGCCCAAATCCACAATGCCTGTCAAATCTTCCTGCACAATGTCGGTCTTTCCCAACACTTCACCCGATACGCTGTTGATGATAGTGTAAATCTGTTTTACTTCCATTTTCGTTAAAAATTAAAGTTATTCATAAATACTTGTTGTTATCTCGTTTACAAGTGCAAAGATAATACTTTTTTTCCAATTATCACGCCTTAATCGCAATTCTTTTTCAATTTCTGTCGAAAAAGATTTGTTTGCGCCTATTCCTTTGCTGTTTTCGGTCGTTTTTCGGCTTTCTGTTCGGTTTCTCGCATCGTTTGCGGTCTTTCGGTCGCTGTCTGAAAAATCGGTGTCGTTGAAAGCCTTGTTTGCGTCCGTTTCGGTGTTGTCCGTGCTTTCCTGCAAAGTTATGGCTTCCGTCCGTTCAATTTGCCCCGTTACGGGTGTCAGTACATCGTAATCGGCTAACATCGCCGCCGCTTCACGCTGCCAACCTTGCACGTTTACTGCAATAACCGCCGAAACAATATCTTTTGCGTTTTCCGCATTGATAGAGTTTACAACGGTCTTGCCGCCAAACTGCAATAAGGCGTAAGCGTCTAACTTGGTCGGGTCGGTATCGCCGAAAATTGCGGCGTACTCTGTCGGGTATTCGGTCTTGAAAACCGTTGCGAATATCCCGTTACCCTTTGTAAATAGTTCGTTGTATTTCATTTTTACCTTTGTTTTTGTCTGTTTCTTCTGTTTAGTATCGTTCCCGTCTGTTCCCGTCTGTTCCTGTCCGTTCCCGTCTGTTCCCGTCCGTTCCCGTCTGTTTCAGTTGTTTACTTTGTCGGGTCGGGGTCGGGTTCGGCTGCTGGGTCGGGTTCGGCTGTCGGGTCGGGTTCGGCTGTCGGGTCGGGTTCGGCTGTCGGGTCGGGTTCTGCCGTTGGGTCGGGTTCTGCCGTTGGGTCGGGTTCGGCTGTCGGGTCGGGTTCTGCCGTTGGGTCGGGTTCGGCTGTCGGGTCGGGGTTCACATTTACCGTTTCCAAATCAGCTGCCAAAGCGTTGTAATTGTCCCGTTCCAATCCCCAACTGCTTGAAAGTTTAACTGAAATTTCGGTGTCAAACATCGCATTGATTTTCTCAACTGCATTTTGTCTTTCTTTCAGCATATTATCCACATACGGCAAAAGCACATCTACATTCATTGATACCTCGCCCAAATTGAGCCTTTCACGCTTCATGTTATAATTTGCGTTTAGTCCCAATTCGTTATACATACTCGCCTTGTAGTATTGTATCAGTTCAATAAGTTGTGTAATATACACGCTGTTTGTGGTCGGGGCTGTCTGCATATTTACGCCCTTGAAGAAAGCGTTTTCCCCGATAATTGAAAATTCACCGTCCTGTATCTTGCGCAAAAATTCCTCGGCACTCTGCTTTGTCTTGTCATCGCTGGCACTTATGAGCATAGTGATACGGGTCAAAATGCTTGCCGTGTTCAACGAAATAAGCCCGTCAGTATGTAAGACGGCATAACGCCCAATAAGCGGCAATAGGCTTTCGCCGTTGCTGTCATTTTCAATCAAAACCCCGTCTTTCTGTATATCGTAGGTCTTGTTTAACTTTAATGCTGGGTTTGCCACGGTGTAAAGCGTTGCTCTGCCGTAAACATCGGGTTCGCCGCCTTTGCCGCCCGAAAGAGCATACAAAACCCCGTCCACACTGGTAACAAAGGCGTTGCCCGTGGTCTGCAAAAGACGCTCCAATTCCTTTTGTGGTATGCTGTCGGGCAAACCCTCATACACAAACATACTTTGGGTTTTCGCCAAAGTGTTATCTATAAATTCAGTAACGGCGGTGTCTTTGTCCCTTACCTGCTGCTGGTACAACTTGTAAATGTTATCTTTCTTTTTCATTTGTCAAAACTTTAATTAGTGTTGTAAGTTCGGCTAACACTTTCGTGTTTTCCGCAATCGTATCTTTTAAGTGTTCCGTTTCTTCTTGGTGTGCCTGCCTTTGTTTCACCATGTACCAAAACAATGCCCCACACATCACAATAGGAAAACCCAAACTTGAAATGATTTGAATAATCGTATTTGCATCCATATTGATAAAATTTTAGTTCACGTTGCAAAGATAGTAATTTATTTTGTAAAAACGGACGGTTTGGCACGAAATTTGCATCAAACCGCCCGTAATTTTTCATTTCAACGAAACGATGTTCGTCTTTGCGCTCGTAATTAAGTAATTGCGTACTATCTCGCCAATTTCGTTGTCTTGGTAGAAAACTTTGTCAATAGCGAAAAACCGTGCGACTTGCTGCTCCACGTAACTTGCGGTACTCAACAACTTGCGTTTGTAGTTCGGCTTACCGTTCATTTCAAGCGAATAGATAAGGCTGTTTTCCTCGTCTTTTATCGGGGTTGTCTTTGCGTGTATGTACGTGAAACATTCGTTGCCAACTTGAATAATGTTGCCTTGTAACACTACATCGTTGAACTTGATGTAGTACACGAATAGCACGTCCTGCGGTTTGTACTTACATGGTAAATGCGGATAGACTGCAAGTTCCCATTTGCCGCCTGTAATCATCTGCAAGTTTTGGTTGTCGAAACAGAAATACTTGTTGCTGGCTTTGTGCTGTACGGTACTGCTGCAATACTCAACTGCCACTACTGCGCCGTGTTCGCCAAATCGGTATATATCTATCGTTCCCTGCTCCATGAAAGGCACTTGTTTCAAGCCCATTTCAGTGAAGTAAGGGCAAAACTTGTTTACCGTGTTGCCCAACATAAACACTTTAATATCGTTGCGCTGGCGTATGATTGTCGAAAGTAAATTCATAAACAACATAAACTCGTCGGGCAGATAGTAACGCCGTGTCAGAAACTCGTCAAACACAATCGTAGTGACATTCGGGTAACTGCTGCTCTTTTCGTGTTCCTGCTCTGAAAGGCAAAAACCGAAACAAAACGGGGTTGTGTCGGGTATTCGCTTGTTTTTCTCTGCATCGTAGTAAGATAAAAACCACTTGTTCGACATATAGAAAACCTCGTTGAATTTGCCGTCTGTCAGTTCCTCAATAAGCCCGTTAGCCACGTGATTTGCAAACAGACTTTCGGCACGTTTACCCCTCAAATCTTCACGCCAACGGCGGATATACGCCATTTGCTTGCCCGTCTTGATATAGTTTTCCAAACCATATTTCAAGGCTGCGTAAGTCTTGCCGTTGGAACGCTCACCGAATATAACATTATAGTCGGCTTTCTTGCTTAAAATCGCTTTCAAGTCGTAAAATTTCGGCTTGTCTGCGTTTGTCTTTCTTGCTGTCATAATCGTTTATTTTTAGTCCTTAAATTTAATTCCTCGCAAATAGTTTATATACATGACCGAAAGGGAAAGGCTGTACCCCGTTGGCTCTAAATGTACGCCCGTGCGCTCGTTGTAGTGTGCCGTGCTGCCCTTGTAGTCGGTTATCTCGCCTTGTATCTCGTAGTCAATGTAAGTATGTATGTTTTTTCCCGTTGCTGCTGGCGGTATATCCAAATAGTTGGTGAACGCATCAAATATCCCGTCTGCCCCGTACTTTTCAATAAGGTACGGTATTGCTGCTTTCTTGTTTACGCCCGATACGGTAAGACTGAAATCGTAAGTCCGTCCACCTGCTTTCAGTGCGTTTGGCTCTTGTACCATATACCGTTTTGCTCCCAAAGTCTTGAAACGTGTATATGTACCCTCAAAGTCCCATACACCCAAAGTCTTTGTTATGCCTTTTATCGTCTGTGGCTCGCAAAGCGAAAACGGCAAACCGTGGTGCTTACAGGCTGCCCGTAATTTCATTTGCACCTGCATATTGTAAGCCTTGAAATATTCCTCATGCGCTTTGCCGTTCATTATTTTAACGCTGTCCGTATCGCTGTATATGTAATCGTCTTTCGCTTCATATATGCCCGTGAATAGGTTGCGCCTTGCGTATGCCGTTACAAAGATACCCCACGGGTAAAACAAGAAACGGTTTTTACTGGTGTTGTATTTGTATAAAAGGTCTTGCTTCTGTTCGTCTGTCATTGAGTTGGTGTCCCACTCACCATTATATGTGAACTCGTCACGCAAAGGGTTGGTTACACTCATACCGTAACAACTATTCAGCATTTCCTTGCTGTTTAGGTATTCCACCTCTTTGCCCTCCACACCTTTTAATTTCGTCTTTGTTTCATACAGATGTAGGATAGATTTTACAAACGGGGTCGGCAAATAGTCTTTCTTGTAACAATACATTTCACCAACTCGCATACTTTCCCACGTGTAAAAGTTTTTGATTATGTTGAAATCCACGTCCGTAATTGTCAGCGCAATTTTTGCCGCTGCTACAATACGTCCGTTATTTTCGCACGGGTTTTCTTTCACGAAACATTTGCTTGCTGAAATCGGGTTGTCCTGCGTTTCGCTTGCAAATATGTTGGTGAACTCAATATCGAACACGCAACAATACTTTGATATTAGAAAGTTGAATTGCTCCATGCTTTTAACCTGTATCGCTACGCCTTTCGACATCGGGTATTTTTCCGCTATCATTACATACGGGTAACTGCTTGTAAAGTCGTAACTATCTACGTTATACATTATTTCGTCTGTATGCTCGGCGTTTGCGTGTGTAAAACCACCTGCAAAGGCACGTTGCAGCATATTAAACTCATTCATGCCCGTAATTTGCAGTTCCTGCATCAAGTCCACATAATCCCAATTCGGTACGGTCTTACCTGTGCCGCTTTTTTCACGTAGGCAATGCGCACGGCAATACTTGCGCACAAACCCCGTCTTTGTTATAGGTATGTGTATTATACCCTTGCTTTCCTCAATACGTTCCTGTATGTAGCACATCACTACTTTAATATCGTTTATGCAATAGTGTATTTCAGCATCAGTAAGCGGTGTTCCGCTGTGCCTTATTTGCTGGTAGTCCAAATCGCCCACGGCTTTTGCACACTTGTATTTCATAAGTTGCTCACCCAACTTTGCAAGTGAATAACCCGAAAGCAAGTAACTGCAACGAAACTCAATGTTGTCCGTTGTTATCGCATAAATCGGCTTGCGCAAGTCAATGCTGAAAACCCGTTTCCACTCAAACCACTTGCGCAAGAACTGAAATTCGTATGAAAGGTTATGCACGTACACAATAAGGCGTAATTTGTCATTCAGCCCTAAAACTTCGCTTACGGTCTGCATCATCGTAACAAACTCGTCCCACGTGCGCCCCATTATCGTATAGCCGTTTATGCCAAACTGCCAAACGTACATTATTGCGGCTTTCTCCAATTTCGCCTTGCGTCCGTTGCTGTCCTGCATACGCTGCACCTGCTCGTATGTGTACGCCCGTCCGTCCGTGTCACGGTAGAAACTTGTTGTTTCAATATCAAATGCGCACGGTATGTTATAAAACCTCTCGCCCTTTCTGCTGCCGATAATGTTCTTTTCATTTACGGCGGCTTTCAGAACTTCGTTTATTTCGGTCGGGTTGTATATTCTTTCGTGTAACTCAAAAGGTACTTTTTTCATAAGCCAAATTTCTTAAAGTTGAGCATAATGCGGTCTATATCCGATACGCTGTCTTCGATTATATCGGCTGCACTATTTGCCTGTCTTTCTATCTCTGCATCAATCGCCCGTGATATGCTTTGCGCTTCACTCTCTATTTGTGTGCTTATATCCCGTGCGCTTTGCTCCATTTCGCCCGTGAAATCCTTGTATCTCATAAGATACCGTTCCACGAAATTTTTGTCCGAAATGCTGTTTAACTTACCTGCGAGGTTCATCATCATAAGGTTGTATTCATCGGGCGTTAAATCGTACATACGCTGCAAATGCTGCCCGTACTGCCTTGTACCTTGTGCCGTGCTGGTTGGCTGGTGTAGGAACGAAATCGCCTTGCCGTACTCAATTTTTAGGGTATTCCAATCGCCTTGCATTGAAAACTTGGTAAACCCCGTAATATCGCCTTTGTTCAACGCTTGCACGGCTGGCGAAAATTGTCCGCTTTTCTCTATATTCTGTATTCGGCGGTTTGCCATTTGAAAAACCCTTGCAATCTCTTTTCTATATTCGGGACTGCTTTCAACTGCCTGTAAAATCTCTTTTTTGAGTTTCGCACGCTGGGTTGCATCGAATACCGTTTTTGTAAACTTGATTTTGAAACCTAACTTTGCCATACGCTTTTTATATTAAATAGGGGTTACAAACGTTGCAACCCCTACAAAGTTAAACATAACTTTTCAAACTCTTACAAATCCACAAAGGAAATGCTGTAACACTTCTTGCCGTGGCTCTCGTACTCGTAGATAGTGTAGCCTACCTTGCCGTCCTTGATAGTCTGCACGGCTTCATCATCGGCGAGTATCTCTCGCACCGTTTCGGCTGTGTGGCTTGGCAGGTTCACCAAACGCTTGTTTGCCTCGTCAATGACTACGGGGCTGTCACCCAACGGGGACTTGTGTACGTAAAGCCCGTTGATGTTGTGTACCACGTCCTTGCCGCCCTCGGTTGCAGAGTTGAAAATATCTGCTAACTTGGTGTACTGAAAATCGGTTGTGTCAATACCGAAAGTTGTCTTGTTAAACTTACTTGCAAAACTTTTCATTGTAGTAATTCTTTAATGTTAAACTTATTGTTAATTATCACTGCTGTTCACCGTCAAACGGCAATTTCTGTTCGGGGTTTGCCTGTGGCTTCAAGTCCATAAGCCATGCACGAAAGCGGTTGATTTTCATAACCGCACGTTGGTTGCGGCAAACTTCGTTACACGCCATAAGGCTACCCAAAGCCGACATTGCGGCAAACGAAAACTCGTCAAATGCGTTTCTCTTTTCTTCCATTGTAGTAAACTTTATTTGTTAAACATCTTGTTACTTGGTCTTTGGAAACTTGACCGTGCCACCGTGGTATATGTACGTGGTATCGGTTGTTATTATCACTGCCTTGCCGCTGCTTATGGTATCACGCTGTACGCTGCAACTCTGCAAAATTGCAGGTAGAAACAACAACACACCGCAAACGGCTAAAACCATTGCAACCTTAATCAATTCTTTCGGCTGCGCTTTGTAATACTTTATAAACTCTTTCATATCTCTAATTGTTTAATTGAACACTGCAAAGTTAGGCATTTTATTTTATATACAAGCATAAAAGCGCAATTATTTTTTCGATTTAACTTTGTTTAACACTTGATGTTGTGTTCCACGTGAAACATTTTATTTTGTGTATCGGTGCAAAG
>JBGVRC010000171.1:0-2353 GCA_045128055.1 Candidatus Scatosoma sp.
ACATATGTCATATTTAAACATATATACTTGCCCCAAAAAAGCGAACAAATGTTCGTATTTTTTCAAAAAGGTGGCAGTCAGTTCTTGCCAAAAAAGCGAAACAATGACATAATAAACGCGTCACGGCGACAAAGGAGGTGATGGTATTTGGAAAATTACGTAAAAGAAATTCTGTATGGGTATCCGCTTTTAAAAACGATTGAAGAAGATTACGAGCTGCATATTAAAAACAAGGCGATATTGTCGCATAATTGCGCGGCTTCTGCGGAAAAGATGGCGGAGTATTTGGCGGGTGAGATTTTGGCGATGCGGAGCTTGGAAAATTTAAAAAGGACGGTGGAGAGCGTGTTGGACAAGCTGTCTTTGGAAGAAAGGACGCTGATTGAAATTCGGTATTTTGGCCGCAGGAAGAAAATGCGTGGTTTTCTGAAAAGGCGGGGCTTGTCGCAGGATTTGGAGAGTATGGATTGGAGCGAAACCACCTATTTTCGCCGACAAAAAGCGGTGGGGAATAAGGTAGGGGCTTTGCTTCGTTTTGCGGGTATCACCCAAGAAAAATATCTTGCCGAATACGCGAATACGGATATTTTTAAAAAAATTCACGCGTTTATCGAAGCGGGCAAGGACAAGAAAATTGCCGCGGACGAAAGAAGACTTTTGCCCAAAGCGAAAAGCGTAGCGGCGCAAAAAAGCTGAGCTACGCGTCCGTTTCGTACGGGGGACGGCGGGGCGGCTTTAAGATGAGCGCGGCGAGCAGGGGGACGAGCAGGCACAACGCGATTAAAATGGCTACGTGCAGGGGCGGAACGCTTGTTTTCGACGGGGTTTGCGGTTCGTCCTGCGACGGGGCGGACGCGGAAGCTTGGAGATGTTCTAAATATTCGGCGTACTCGGTATTTTCTTCATAATAAAGGGAAATGGGTTTAGTGACGTAGCCGAATTGCGATTCTCTAAGGACGTAGCAATAGGTTTTCGAGCCGACCTTGTAATCGCCGTAGTAGGCGCAGGTCATTACGATTTGGTCTAAAAAGGAAGAGCTTGGATTTTCGACGTCGTCGATGCGGTAGGTGATTTCGAAATAGTGATATAAGTAAGGGCGTTGGGGAACGTAATCGACAAAGGTGAGTTCGTTGGTTTTGGCATAGCCGAGCAGTTTTTTGGTGTAGGAGTCTTCGGTGAGATATTCGATTTTGCAATATTCCATTCCGTATTCCAAAAGACGGACGTAGTAGGTTTTTGGCAGAAGAAAAAGTCCGCTGTTTTCGTTGGGGGCGGAATAGAAAAAGCTTTCGCCCAAAATGCAGGCGTACGTGCCTTGGACGGGCTTTTGCGCAGTTTCGACGGCGGGGGTAGGCTCTGCCTTGGCTGTGTAAAGGGAAAACGCCGCGGCTTGGAAAGGGACAAGCAACGGGAAAAAGAAGAATATACATAGCAAAATGGCGGAGAAAACCGCCTGAACGGGTTTGGTTTTCATAAGGGAAAGAACGCCGCGGCGTGAAATTTGGTTTGTGTGCGCGGCGTACGTTGTGAAAGTATTATATATGTTTTTTGGGGTGGTTTTTTGGTGGAAAGAGAGAGATTATGAGAGAAATTGTAGAAAAAATCCGCGCGATTGAAAGAGAACAGAAAAAGCGGGAAAAGGAAAATTTTTTGGCTTTGTACAACGCGGGGGAGAAAAAGCACGAAAAGCAGTTGGCGTTTCATAAATGTCAAAAGCGCAACCGCTGGGTGTTTGGCGGCAACCGTTCGGGGAAGACGGAGTGCGGCGCGGTGGAGTGCGTGTATATGGCGCGCGGGATTCATCCGTATCGAGAAAATAGAAAGGACGTATGCGGTTGGGTGGTGTCTTTGTCTACGCAAGTGCAACGCGACGTGGCGCAAAAGAAGATTTTGCATTATTTGCGTAAGGATTGGATTGAAGACGTGGTGATGCTCAGCGGTAGGAAGGACGCGCCCGAACACGGGATTATCGATTTTATCCGCGTCAAAAACGCGCTTGGGGGTTCGTCCACCATTGGGTTTAAAAGTTGCGACCAAGGCAGGGAAAAATTCCAAGGCGCGTCGTTGGACTTCGTTTGGTTTGATGAAGAACCGCCCGAAGATATTTATAAGGAATGCCGTATGCGCGTTTTGGATAGGAAGGGGGATTTGTTTGGGACGATGACGCCTTTGAAGGGGTTGACCTTTGTCTATAACGAGATATTTCTCAATCGGTATAACGATAGGGAAGTGTGGTATGAGTTTATGGAATGGAGCGACAATCCCTATTTGGACAAAGAGGAGATTGCGCTTTTACAGGGGAGCATGGACGAGCGGGCGTTGCAATCGAGGCGGTTTGGGAAATTTGGGGCGA
>JBGVRC010000172.1:0-13329 GCA_045128055.1 Candidatus Scatosoma sp.
CGTTGGCGTTTCCTTGAAGGGCGACGACTATGTGGGCGACGGTACGCAAAAAGAAGCGAATCTTGACAGCTATCAATCTTCCGAGTTTATGACTAACCACTTCCAAAATAAGATTTTGGTGAACGGTGTAAGTGGAAAAACAAATAAATACGGCTTATTCAACCTTGGCAGTAAAGGTCAAGGATATTACTCTTTTGCTTTCTATGCTACGGAAGCCGAAAGTGAAAGCATTACAATCCCTGCGGGAACGCTTTTCCCTTCGTATGCAATGACTACTTTGCACACGGTAAACGGCAATCCCGTTTATATTATGTACGAAACGCAAACGGACGTTACGTTCTATAAACAAGCGGACGGCAGTTGGCAAAAACCGATGGTGGAAAAAGAAACGGAAATTACCCACGCTTTCGTGGACGGTACGTCGGATTGCTTTACTGTGCTTAAACTCGGTACGCACGATTATCCCGTAGAACTCGATAATTGGAACGGCGGTTCTATTAACATTAAAGATTTCTTCACGAACGGTAATTTCTATACCCACGTTTTGATTGACGACGTGGCGCTTGGCTCTACGAACGAAGCGTATTTAAACGTTTGGGGTAATAAGGGCGCGATTTGCTTCCGTACAACCGCAGGCGCGAGTGCAAACAAAATCACCATTTTAAAGGGCTGTCAAATTCCTACTTATAACGCGCTTATGAATGGCGAAAGAGAAGCGTACGTTACGACGAAAGACGTTACGTTTGTGAAAAATGCGCAGGGCGAATGGGTAGAATACATACCCGAAGGGGATTTTGATACCGCGGTTACGCAGGTGCAGTTTGGTAGAAGCACCAACGTTTTAAATATCAATTTGAGCGTAAACGATTATCCCGCGCCCGACGGCAATAACGCGGCTACGTACAATCTTCCCCTTGACGCGGAAAAGATTTTGGCGCTGAACCTTTTTGATAATATTATCGTAGACGGGTACACGCTCCGTTCGAGATATAATAATTATAAAGACAATATTGGCGACGATCCTTGGCTTTGGATCAATAAATTTGTAGGGCATAATTTTGCGGTTTGTATTCCCAGCGTGGACGGGAACGACATTGGCGCGGATAAAATCGTTATTCGCGCGGGTACGCAGTTCCCTTCGATGGCGTACATCAACAACGGCGCGGAAATGTACTACGTGACGACGGAAGAAGTTACTTACGTGCGCGCAAGCAACAACGTGGAAGTTTCTTGGGAAAAGCAGGCGAAAATCACCTTTAAAGCGAGCGGTAAAACGGTGGCAAGTATGCCGTACACCGTAAGCGGCGGTATGGACGGCGAAGTTCCCGAAGTACCTGAAAAGAGCGGGTATAAAGGCGTTTGGGAAAGCTATACCTTAAACGGTGACGATATAGTGGTGAATGCGGTTTATACGGCGCACGGCTTTACCGAAATCGAAACGAATATTTCGAAGATGGAATATAAGGAAGAATTCTTGGTTGTATTCTTGACGGCGCACGATTATGCGGGCGCGGGTTACACGCTTTCTGTAAACGATAGAGTGGCAAATGTGCATTTCTTCAATTACGTAGAAATCGACGGTAAGATGGCTGCTTCGCAACCGACAAAAGCAGGGGACGCATATTTAAACGTTTGGGGTAGTTATGAAGGCGCGTTTGCAACCTATCTTCCTAACGGCGTTTCTGCTCCGGCTCAAAAGGTCGTATTAAAGAAAGGCTGTCAAATTCCGTCCAATGCATATCGCTTGGATGCGAACGATAAAACCTGCTACGTTTTGACGGAAGACGTTACGTTCTTGAATGAAAACGGTACTTGGGTAAGACAAAGCAATGGCGAAGGCGGCGGAGTTTCTATAAAGCCCGAATATGACAACGATTATATCTTGTCCGATTTGTATCAAGGTGGGTATTCCGCTTCGACGGAATTAAAAGACGGTCATCTTTTGATTAATGGTGTAGGTACAGCCCAGGAAAAGACGCAAGGAAACGTATTTGGTTATAACGTATCGCAGTCCTTCTCGCTTACCTTTGACTTTACCTTGAATATCGGCAATAATGACATTTCTTCGTTGGGCAATTATACTTCTTTCGGTATTGCGTTGTCGTCGCGTGGATATAATTGGTCGGATGCCTTGGGTTGGACCTTCTATTTGTATCGTCCTGAAAATCCCAACAAGTGCGTAGAATTACATTGTACACCTAGCACGCAAGCTGGCGCGTTCCATTGGTGGGAAGAAGCAGGCACGTTTGAAAAGGACGTAACTTATCGCATAACGATTGGTTATAAGCTTATCGACGCAAGCAACGGTACGGTGGAAACCTATTTAAACGTCAATGGCTCTGAAAGCAAGAATACCTTTGTCTTGGGCCAGCCTTACGTGGATTTTATGCACAAGATAGACGCGATTTCCTTTACTACGAACGCGGCGATTGCCAACGCTGTTCGTATCAGCGATCCTGGTTTGGACGTAGGTGAAACGCCTACCACGATTACCCTTGTTGACGGCAATAAGACGATTGTATCGGAAAAAGTAAGCAAATACACGCTTCCCGAATTGAACGCTTACGATTTTGGTAAAAAAGACCAAGTGTTCGTTGGTTGGACGACGGATACGGCTACGCTTTCCACCTTGTATCCTGCTGGCTATGAGCTTGCATTGACGGCGGATACCACCTTGTACCCCGTATGGATTGGTATGAGTATGCAAAGCGGCGCGGCGGTTAGAAAAGTGGGCGACAGCGGGCTTCGTTTCCTTGTGGATATCGACGGCGCGGCATATCAATTAGGGGTGAACAAAAACCTTATTGTTGGCGCGGGTACGCTTGTTGTGCCTACCAACTATTTGAGCAACAACGTTACGTTTACGCACGACACCTTCCCCGAAGGGTATTATTTGGATATTCCCACCGAAACGTGGTCGAAGCAAAGCGGCGACGTTTGGACGTACGCGGCGGCGCTTATCAATATCAGCCCTGCGCAATACGCTCGTTCTATGTCTGCAAGGGGATATTTAAAGGTTGCGTACAGCGACGGAACGGAAAGTTATATTTATACGGCGTATAGCCAAGATTTGCACGCGAGAAGTATTTACAGCGTTGCAACGGCGGCGGTAAAGGATAACGTAACCTTGGACGCTGTTCTTGGCTACGTAAACAGCGTAGCGGATATTACCATCAGCAGCGGTTTAGAAGTAAGCAAGAATGCAAACAGCGAAGGGGATTACACGGTGAATGCCGCACGAGAAGATATGACGTTCACCCTTACCTTTGAAGGGAACGTGAAATCGGTAATTATCAACGGTACGCGTATCCTTGCTGGTTATTCAGCGGAAATCACCGTTGGCGGCAACGTATATACGGTAGAAGGCTTTAAGCTTACTTCCAACGGCGCAACGCTTACGTTTACCTTGGGAGTAGGGGATAAGGACGCATATTATCAAGCCCTTATAGACTCCTATAAAACCAGCGAAGCGTATACGGCTTTGCATAAGGAAAAAGTCCTTGCCATTTTGGAAGAATGGGAAGGCGTGGGCTTCGACGATGACGCAAAAAATAGTTCGTACGCTCTTGACCTTGAAAGAATTAAGACGCAAACGGAAGTAGAAAAGAACGTGGGTGACACAGCGCTTGCTACGCCCGTTGTCACAAACGGTTTGGGTTATGCGGTTACTTGGGCTGCGGTAGAAAATGCGGACTATTATTTGGTAACCGACGACAACGATTATCGTGACGGCGTAATCGTGAAGACGACGGAATACAAGCCCGAAGTGGTCGGTAAGCACAACGTAACCGTAACGGCGTACTCCTATTACGAAGAATACGCTTGTTCGAACGTAAGCGCGGCGTTTGCAACCATTGAAGTGAAGCCTGTATATAGCTATAAAGCGATGAGCGACGGCTTGTACAAGTTTACAAAATCGTCGATGTCTACGTTGGGGCTTGCCAATGATTTGAACACGAATAACAACGGTTCGAGTTATTATTACGATAGCAATGAAGAGGTATACTTCGCGTACTATAATAAGAATACGGGTTGGTCGAAGGATCAAGGCGCGGCAACCGACTGGACTTCGCCGTCCGAATTCCCTGCCCACGCGGCAAGATTAAAGGCGATGGGCAACAACGTGCTTTTGCTTTCGGAAAATACAAACGCGTCTTTCTCGGCTGACGACGTTTGGGAAACGAGCAGAACGAAGTACGTAATGGATACGGCTTGGTCGCTGGGTATGAAAGTAATCGTATGCGACGACGAATTGTATCAACAATCGAAAGAAGTTGGCTCAAAACCTGCGGCGGCAAGCGTAATTGCAAGCAGAAAGGGCTTTGCGGATTACGTAAAACATCCTGCGTTCTACGGTTTCTCTCTTGAAGACGAACCGGAAAAGGGCAATGAAATTAAGAGCGTAGGTTATATGATTCAAGCGTTGAAAGACGCTTGCGCAAATCTTGGTTTATCTAAGGCGAACGGCAACGAACCTTTCTTCCTTTCTTGCTTGTATCAAAAGAATTTCGGGTTCACGCTCAGTGGGGGATATGATGACTATTTGAATAGTTGGTTTACTTATTCGGGACTTGATTATCTCTACGTTGACCTTTATACGAGCCACGCGATGGGTGATACTTCGGATAGATATGAATCTACCTATGAAACCATTTACGGTGGCGGCACAAACGGCGTTTTGGGTAGCGATAAAAAATTCTATCAAGCAATTACCGCGCATACACAGTCTAAAATGCGTACAGGTTATTTGACCGAACAAGATTTGTATATGTCTATGTTGTACGCGGCGGCGCATAACGTAGCGGGCTATTCTTGGTTCTGCTATTTCCCGATTAACGATGGGAAAACGGAAGGCTCTATGGTCGGCTTTGACGGCAACGGCTACGGCAACGGTATCGGTAACGGCGCGGAAAGCGGAAAATCCTATTACGACGCGGCGAAAACGGCAGGGTATCAATTTGAGCTTATCCAAGGCGTTTTGGACGGGTATAGCTTGGTTAAAAGAAAAGATAGCTCGGATAAGTTGGAGACGACGCTTTCCAAGTCGGGTGCAAGCGATATTACGATGTACGTCAATGCGGATACGATGGACGTTAGCGAATCGATTACGGTGTCGGCTTCGGGTAGCGTATGCTATCTTATCGGCTACGGCGTAGGCACGGCGGAAGCGCCTTATCAAGTCGTTCCCAACGGCAGCATTACCTTGCAACCCGGTCAAGCGGTGATTTGCGTAGGTTAAGGGGGAAAATGCAATGAAAAAGATATATGAAAATATGGAAATGGAATTGATTTTTCTTTCGGAAGACGTTGTGCGGACTTCGCAAAACGATAACGTTACGGATATGCCCGATTTTCCTGAAAACTTTACGCCATAAACAAAAAAGAGAGCGGCTTGCGTTTGCAAGCCGCTTTTCAAAGGAAGAAAAGAAAACGCGGACGAGAACATTTCTCGTCCGCGTTTGGTTTACGTATTAAGGTTTTTCGCAAAAACGGGGGTTGGCTTGTTTGATTTTCTTCAAGTGCCGATACAAGGTGGCGGAATTGTTAAAGCCGCATTTTGCGCAAATTTCGTTGAAAGTCAACGTGCGTTCGGGGTCTTTTAAAAGCTCTACGGCTTTTTGTAAACGGACGTCGTTTAAGTAAGAAAGGAAGTTTTTTCCCACCGCTTGCTTAAATTTTTTGGAAAAGTATTCTTTGGAATACCCAAAGCGGTACGCCATCGAATCCAAGGAAAGGTTTTCGTGATAATTTTCTTGGATATATTTGATAAAAGCAACCGCCGTCGTGTTCATGGATTCGTATTCGTTTACACCGATAAGCCCGTACAGCTTGATAAGCTTGTCCAAAAACAAATTGGCGAAAGCGCAATCGGCGAGAAAGGTTCTGTCCTTATGCTCGAACCATTCTTGCAAAAGCGCGTAAATTTCCGCGTTGGCTTTCTTGTTGGTAAGCAACGTAGGGAAAGTAGAGTCTTTGTTGAACACGTTGAAATCGTGCAAATACCCGCTGCTGAGCAATACGACGAAGCCAAGCTTGGTCTTGTCGTAGTTTTCGTAATAATGCACCTGTTCGTTTGCGCAAATGAAGGCGTCGCCTTTGGAGAGCTCGTAAGAAGCTTCTCCAACGTGTACGGTCGTTTTTCCTTTTATGATATAGATAAATTCCAAGCTCTTGTGATAGTGCGGAATATCAAAAAAGAAATTTTCCTTTTGCAAAAACAAGTAGTACGGATTGTCAGCCGGGTGCTCGTATAAAGGATTTTCAATAGAGTATTGTTTGGGTTGTTTCATAAGTTAAGTTTATCATAAAAAAATGAATTGTCAAGGGGTAAAATGAAAGACTGCAAAAATTGTCATAATTTTCTTTTTTGATGGCAATAATTGCGAGAATATGGGATAAAAGCGGCGTCTTATGACAAAAAATGTGACAAGAAAAATAATATTTAATATTGACAAATCACTGGAAAAAGGATATAATCATACCGTACGATAATCATCTTATATTGTCGCGTACGCGTAAGGGCGATAAGATGGATGTTTTTAGCTATATTATGATAAATCTACGTTTTTTCAATTCATAAAAGGCGTAGCGAAAAAAAAATAGTAGGGGCGCGCCCCTTTGTAGGTTGTTTGACAACCTACAAATAAAATATTTGTCAAGTAGTTTACGTGGAATGGACAAAAGTGAAGGGATGAACAAGGAGGATATTATGAAAAAGAAAATAACGGCTTATTTGGCTTTGGCGCTTGCCAGCGTATCCGCTTTCGCAGCTTGCGGCGGCGGAAGTACGGGCGGTTCGCAGTCAAGCGATGGCGGTAGCTCGGATAGCGGTACCAGCAACAACGGCAACACGATTGCTACGCAGCCTTTGTCCGTGCAAGAGCTTGGCGAAGGGTTTAACGCGGCGTACTTGCCTGACGTTTCGTCCATCAATCAGCTTTCGGGTAAAATCGACGTTTGCTTGGATTTTGAAGGCACGCAAAGCGGTTGGAGAGCGTTGGCGGACGAATATAAGAGATTGCAAGGCGGCGCGGTAGAAGTAAATATCAACACCAACTACGCAGGCTCTTCCTACGGTCAAAAATTGAACGCGGAATTGACCAACACCAACACCGATTGGGATATCGTAGAAGGTAACCTTGGCTACGGTTCGACGTATACCTACTGTATCGATATGTATTCGGCAATCGCTTCGTACAACCCTTACTGCGGTGAAAACGTACAATGGTCGAGCGTGCTTGAAAAAGCGGCGTACACGACGAAAGAAGCGGATACCAGCGGCAAGAGTATTATTTTGAACTCGGAAATTATGCAGACGTGCTGGTTTGTCAACGAAGTGGCTTTGGAAGCGGCTGGCGCGTATGGGTATAAGAATGCTTCGGATGAAGTAGGCTATCCCGAAACGTGGGACGACTTGATTTCCCTTTGTAAATATATGCAAGACGCAGGGTATAGCAATCCCTTGGGGATTTCGTTGACGAGCGCGAGCGTTGAATCCTTGCAATTCAGCTGGTTGTTGCGCGTATACGGCGACTATTACTACCGTCAATTCTATCAATACATAATGGGCGGCGACAAGAACACGATTTGGGACGGCTATGACGAAACGGAAGAAGTTGTCGAGCTCAACAACGGCTACGGCGTGCGTTACGCAAAGCTTTTGAATATTCTCTTTGACGAAGATTGCTCGTTCGGCCCCGGTTACGTTGGGTTTACCAGCGAAGTATACCGTGATTTCGTAGGTCAGCTTGCGAAGATGAAGGGGTATTTGATGCAAAACGTATCCAGCACGGAATTTGGCGAACTTAGAGATAAGTTTGAAATGCAAAGCGACGGCAAGGCTTCTCCCCAAATTATTTTGGACTACCAAGGCTTTGGTATCAACTACACCAACTCGAACGCGGAAGGCTTTGAAGCAGGATATTTCGATTATCCCCAAATGATTTCCGGTAAATACACGCGTGGGGATAAAATCGGCCAATCTATCGTTCCCGAAACGACCTTGACCCGCGACATCGGCGGCAACGGCGGTTTCCTTTCCATTATCAACCATATGGGCGACTCCGCGCAAAATCAATTAAACAAAGACTTTATTAAATTCGTTATGTCGCCTTACGGTCAAACGATTTATTATAAGGGCTTGGCGGCGAAAGGCGACGTGCCTAAGGGCTTGTCTTCCGTAAAGAACGACCTTGTTGTTATTCCCAGCGAATGGAAAGCGTATTTTGACGAAAGCAACAAGACCATCGAATTTAGCGGCGACGTAGACGCAAATCCTTTCTTGTCGTGGGGCGTTCGTTACGTGAACGGTTTGGAAAAGACGAGAAGCACGATTACGGAAAACTGGCAAAACCTTTTGATGACCGGTCGTTCGGCTGAACAAACCTTGATTCCCGCAACCTTTGCGGTGAAGTGGTCGGAAGCGGTATACACGGATATGTTGACGTGCGTAGCGGACAACAGATGGCCTGAAAACTTCTGGTTTGATCCCAACTATAACTTGTAATATAAAAATAACAACGGTTTGTACGCCGTGACCGAACAACGTTACGGCGTACAAAGCTGAAAAAAGGATAACGCAGGGGGTTACCTATGGCAATAGGCGTAACGAACCAAGATAAGAAAAAGGCGAGAAACACGACGGTGATTTTGTCGGTGCTTCTTGCTCTTTTTACACTTTTAACGGTTGTTTTCGGCGTATTGATCCCTACTTCCAACGAAATGAAGACGGTTGGCGCAAGCGAGCCTATCAAAGCGTTGGTGGAAGGGGAAGACGGCGAAGATTATTTTCTTTTGTCCGACGTCGCGATGTATCGTTTCGACGCTTTTACGGACGAGCATATTTCTACGTTTGCTTTGTCGGAAGTGGAAAAGCGTTTAGGGCAAAACGGCGACAAGGAAAAATTGTTGGAAGGCAGTTTAAATCAATGGACCGCCAAGTACGTCGAAGGACAAAACGGGGAAGATTTTTACCTGTTGGTGGACGGCAACGGCAACATTTTCAAATTGCTTGACGACGGCGTTTCGTTGCAAATGACGGACGATTATTTCTTGGCGGACTCGGTTGCGGGCAAGCTGCAAGTGGAAAGCTACGACGACGTAAACGGTATGCTGTATTGCTTGGTTTTGGAAAAGGACAGCAGCTATTACGTTTACCGTTTTGATACGAACAATTTGCAAAGCGGCGCAAACAAGAAAAAGCAGCTTTGGGATTTGGATTTGGAAGGCGCGACGGCTTCCGCGCAAAAAATCGTGCCTTTGACTTCGGCGAAAACGGGCGTTTTGTCCTTCGTGGTAACCGAAGAATGCGTATATTTGTTCAAAAACGGCGGCGGTATCGTGCGCGTGGGCTTGAATTTGGCGGACTACGTGGACGAAAACGGCAAAGAGTTCGATTATATGAACGTCGTAAAGGAATATTACGACCAAGGCCGAGATAAGGTAGTGGAAGAAGAAGCTTTCGCGGCGTATTTCCGCGATTTGCTCACGAAAAATGAGAAAAATACGCATACGCAAGACGAGCTTGCAACGGCAAACGGCGAACAGCTTGCCGCTTGGTATAAAGAGCTGGTCACCGTAACCAGATACAACAAAGAATATAAAAATGCGAAAGACGAAGCGAAAGCGGCTATCAACGAAACGTTCGCGGCGGAAAATCCTTGGTGCGAATCGTACGACAGCGCTTCGAGAAATTTGTTGGTGAATAGAGAATACGTCGATTCGAGATATTATTCGATTTTGTACGCAGGGGAAAGCAATATCAGCGGTATCGTATATTCCAAAAAGAATAAAACGGTGTACTACGCCAACCTTTTGGACGGGTATTTATACAGCGTAGAAAAGGAAGCGATAGACAAAGCGGAAAGCGGTTCGTTTTTAAGCGACGTCGCTACGAAGATGGATTCGGTGAAATTCGGCGACGATAAAAAGTTTAGCACCTTTGGCAACGGGCTTAGCATCAACGATTTTGCAAACACCTTGTATTTGCGTTTCCAAAACGAACAAACGGTGTCTATCGTAGACGTAAATGATAAAGAAAATTATAAAATTTTATATACCTTCGAAGCAAACTTCGATATCAACACCTTGACGGGTGATAAGGACAATAAAGTCACGCACGTATTAAGACAGGTGACGAACGTAGACTTGCAGGCGAACACGACAAACCGTTTGTACGCTTGTACCTACGTTCCCGAAGAGCTGGAACAAAAAGGCTTGACGAGATTTTTGTTTATCGCGTTCTTGGTGGCGTCCGTAGTCTTGTTGCTGTTGACGATTTGGTTCTTTGTGGCGATGAAGAGCGAGCGTTCGCTGTATAAGCTCAAAGTCATTCAAAGGGACGTAAAGAAGAACAAAAAGGTGTACTTGGCGTTGTCTTTCTTCGTGATTTTGCTGTTTATGTTCTGTTATTACGAAGCAATCGGCGCAATTTCGATGTCCTTCTTTGATTACACGCAGGAAAAACCTGCTTGGATTTGGAACAACTTTGCAAACTATATCAAGATTTTAAACGAGTCTGCGTTCTGGCGTTCGATAGGCAATATGCTCTTCTTCTTGGTGTTCGATTTGTTGCTTTGTATCGTTCCGCCGTTGGTTTTCGCATTCCTTTTGGTTTTGATACGAAACAAAACGGCGTCGGGTTGGATTCGCGCGCTGATGTTCATTCCCAGCATTATCCCCAGTATGGCAACCATGCTTATTTGGCGTACGGGTATCTACGGGGATACGGGTATTATGAACCAAATTATCGGCGCGGACGTACCCATCGACTTTTTGGGAAACACCAACTACGCGCGTTGGGCGTTGATGTTTATGGGCTTCCCGTTCGTAGGCGGTTATTTGATTTTCTACGGCGGTATGATGAATATCCCCGAAGAATATCACGAAGCGGGCAGGCTGGAAGGTCTGGGCATCATCAAGCGGTTTATATCCATTGATATTCCGCTGGTTATGCCGCAAATCAAGTACATATTCATTATGACGTTTATCGCTTCGGTGCAAAACTATGCAAGAACGTATATTTTGGCGTCCACAGGCACGACGACGCCCGTAGAAACGATGTACACGACGATGATGATTCACGGCGACTACGGGAAAGCCAGCGCGTACGCAACGCTTATCTTTGTATTCTTGTTCGTAGCGGTTGCCGCGAACTTCCGAATGCAGAAAAAAGAAACGATGGGGGAAGATTTGTAATATGGAAAACACAAACGTTTATATGCAACCTACAACCAAGCCCCCTAAAAAAATAAAGACGAAGGGATTGCGAATGCCCCACGAAAAGGCTTGGGCGCAAACGATTATTCTCACCGTCACTATCTTTTGCTTGGTATTTTCTTTCTTGCCCTTGTTCTTGACGCTGGTCAACTCCTTCAAGCTGGACGAACAAGTAAAAGTAGACGCTTTCAGCTTGCCTTTGTTTTCTACCATTCTCGAAGCGGCAGGGCTTAACTTCGGGCAGGCTTGGGCAGTACTTGCTCCCTATTATTTCCGCACGATTTTGGTTGCGCTTATCGGCGCGGTGCTGGAAACGGTGATCGGCGCGCTACTTGCGTATATTTTGGTGGTAAAGAATTTCTATTTCAAAGAACTTATCTTTATGCTTTTCATTTCGGTATTGCTTGTACCGTCCATTATCGGGTATCCTATTTTGATTCCGCTTATTCGCGATTCGTTCGGGGTAGGGGACAGCTATTTTGGGTACTTATTGCCGATGATCGGCGGTTCGCAGGTTACGGGTATGTTCCTGCTGAGAACCTTTTTCAGCCAACAGCCCAAATCCTTATACGAAAGCGCGAAGCTGGACGGGGCAAACGATTTTGTCTTGTTTACGAAAATTACTTTGCCGTTGTCCTTGCCTATCGTATTGTATTATTTCGTCGGGTGCTTCTCGGGGATTTACAACGAATATCTGTGGGCGAGCTTGATTATGGACAACAATCAAACGGTGACGACGATTATGCACTCGGTCGTAGCGACCGGGGAAATCAAATACGGCGCGGCGTACGCAATGTATTTCTTGGCGGCGATTCCTTTGATTATCACGACGGTAATTTCTATGAAGTACTTTAAGAGCGGTGAATTTGCCGCCGGATTAAAATTATAAGTAAGGTGTTGAAAATGAGAAAAAACAAACTATTGACAGTGCTTTTAAGCGTAGCGATGCTTTTCGGCGCGACGGCTATGTTGGCTTCGTGCGGGGAAGCGGCTGCGGGCAGCAGCAGTAGCTCGGAATCGGAAGTAAAAACGACGGCTACGATTAAGTTCGACGTCAATCTTGAAGGCTACGAAACCAACAGCGTCAAGGACAAAACGGTGAGCATCGGTAAACGCGTACCCATCTCGAAAGCGTATATTACGGGTGATAATCCCGACAATTTACAGCTTTACGGCTGGTATACGGACGAAGCTTGTACGCAGGCGTGGGATTTTAAAGAAGATACCGTGCAAGGCGATATGACGCTGTATGCAAAATGGGTAGAACAGTATACCGTAAATTATTACGTCAACGACGCGGCGGTAAAGTCGGATTTGGCGTTTAAAGGGGATACGTTGGCGGAAGATGCGTCTTTGGTGGCAGGATTTAAATACCAAGGCACGTATTTGGACGCTGAGTACACGATTCCTTACGATTACGCGCAGCCCGTTGCGGGGAACACCGAGTTGTACATCAAGCGTTCGGCGGGGATTTATATGAGCGACCACACCGACGCGGGAGAAGTGTCTTCGGGTTCGTTATCCGATTATCTCGTAGCGTACGTGGGGTCTAATTCCTGGGATTCGAAAGGGAATATTATCGAAGAAGAAGGCTGGGTAGAGCCGTATAGAGTCGTTACGCAATACGAAGACGGTTCTGCGGAAGAAAATTGCAGCTACGTAAACTTTGGGTATCAGCCCACTTACGGCGACGGCTTTGTAGAGCTTTGCTTGGCGTTGGATATTACGCAATCGCAAATTATCCGTATTTGGTTTAAAAACCTTGGCAAAGCGAACACGGTGAATATGTATTTCACGGCGCTTTTGGACGCGGAAAACAACGTGTACTCGGAAACGGGTTCGGTATATACGCAGGATTTCTGCTATCCTAACTATACGGGCAGCGGTATTGGCGACGGTATTGCGTTGGATAGCGACCAAATCGAAATGGAAGAAAACGCGGAATGGACTTACGTGGATTTCAATTTGTATGAAGTTTACAAAAACGGTTATTCCATTTGGGGCACGTCTTCTTTTTTGGGGACGCTTCGTTTCCAAGCAAACTATAAAAACGTGGACGAAGACGACTGGTCGAACGTATTTTTGATTAAGGCGATTGAAGGCGTACCGCAC
>JBGVRC010000173.1:0-7141 GCA_045128055.1 Candidatus Scatosoma sp.
GAAGAAAAAATTTTAATTGGACAAAGCGACGGTTTTATAGCCCGTCTATCTATGTACGATAAGATCCGACGTATAAATAATTCTACGATGCCTACGCTTTTTGCTTTGGGATTGTCGGCAGACGTGGAAACAGTTGTAGACATTGCAGCAGGTGGCTACGACAAATTAAAGGAAGTGTACACAGAACGTTATTACGAAGAGCACCCGGAAGCAGGCCGCAACGAGGTTCTTAAGACTTTTGCAGAAAACAATATCCGTTTAACGTTAGACGCTATTTGTGAGCAGTACAAGTTTGGCGGAATATCAAGCAGCGAGGTAAACGGAACAGCAGGCATTAAAAAGTATGGCAGGTTTAACGCTTCCGGTTTGTTGGAAATTGACGAACAAAAATTCGCGGAAAGCCAAAAGAAATACGCAACCGGAGAAAACGCAAAACTATACAGAGATATAGAAAAGGCAGTTAAAAACCTTAACGAAGCCTGCAAAGGTTTTTTAACGCGCGATGTTTTCTTTTACTTGTTTTACTTTGGCGACGACGGGCAGCTGCATATTAAAGATAATATAGACCCGCGCGCACTGGACGAGATCCGAAACGTAAACCGGGGGGTGTTTTTTTAATGGGGGTATACCCCGTTAAACCTCGCCCCAACCCTCGCGAGAACGCGAGCAATTTTTTGGATTTGCGGAACTTTTGGCAAAATTGAGTATAAACGGATAAAGATTTTGAAAAATGAACAAAATAGTATTTGAATATCTTTTTGAAGCCGTGGAAATAAATTCAGTTGTGAGTCTGGAGTATAGACACACTACCGACAACGCCCAGGCGATATTAGTAAAAACCAAACACGGCGACAGCTACAAAATCGCAGTAATACGCTATAAACCAGATAGCGACTGTGCTACTACTACTAATAAAGTTTTTGAAGCACACGACGCAGGTTTAGTAATCAGTACGAAACACTACGCCGCAGCTATCCCCTGGGACGAAATAGCAGCTTTGTACACAGAAGCAGTTAAAAACTAAAGAAGTATAACCCAGTAAAACGAATAACAATGTTTGTAAAAATAATTGCGCCAGACGGCGAATATAAAAGAGAAGGGCTAAATATTAACGGCTACATAGAACGTAATCGCGAATTATTCCTAAACATTAACGCGGTAAAATCAATCCACGTAATAGGTAATAGGCTGTATTTTGATAGGCTTCGATTAACTTTTGAGACTGAAAACGCAGCAAAGGACGCGATTAACAGTTTAACCGAAGCTATGCGAAATAAAGAAGCGCCAACCGAAATTTCGCGCGGTTTGGTAACAGTTAAGGCCCTTAGCGATTGCACTGTTGATATGATTAACGGCGCAGCAGGAGAAGCAGACGACGGCCCCGCTAAGCCGGAACCAGTAGAAGCGGATCCGGTACAACCCGAATAAGCAAAAGCAGCCGTAGAATAATAAAGCAAGTTATAAACGGAAATAGGTAAATATAACCCTGCTGAGAATATGAAGAAAGAAGAACCGATAAAAAGAGTATTGCACACCGTAACGGATCTGCGAATACGTGAGAATGAAAACGGCCAGGCTGAAAGCCGTACTATTACCGGTTACGCTATTTTGTTTAATACCCCGTCTGCAAAACTTTACAGCGACGGTAACGAAGAAGCGTACGAGGTTATAGCCCGCGGCGCGGTTACTAAAAAGCTCCTGGATAGCTGCGATATTAAAATGACGATGTTTCACGATAGACATTTGATTTTAGCACGCAGCAAGAACGGGAAAGGTACACTAACTTACAGCGTGGACGATAAGGGCGTATACTTTGAGTTTGAAGCGCCTAAGACTGTAGACGGCGACAAAGCGTTAGAGCTGGTAAGACGTGGCGATATAGCCGGCTGTAGTTTTATGTTTACTACTCATTATTACGATAATGCTTTTGTCTCGCGCAGCGTGAAAATTGTAAAGGGCAAAACGATAGTTACCTACACCGTAAAAGTTATTACCGGTATCTATGATTTTACCCTGGCTGCGGATCCTGCGTACCCAGATACTAACTGTAATGCGCGAGCGAAAGAAGCGGCCAACGAAGCACGAGTAACGAGAGCTGTAGAGGAAATGCGCCAGGCTGCTAATACGCCTATAATGGGCAAAACTATCGAAATTAAGTGCAGAAATAGGCGAAAAACTGCGGATTTTCAAGTAGCAGAAATGAGAAAAAAGGCAAAATACGGGCTATAATAGCTTCTATGCAGCAAAGGGATTTTATACAGAGATTAAACGGCGTCGTATTGTCGTCGCCTTAAAGGTACGACGCCTGCCCGCTGCGCGCAGAACTCACACGCGCAGCGGTTTTTAAGAATTATATGTTAAACATAATAAAGTAAACAGTATGGCAAAGATTGAAGTAATTATTAACGGGGTATCATATCCCTGCCGTCCTACTATGGGCGCTATGATCCGTTTTAGAGAGATCGCAAATAAGGATATTACACAGCTTGAAAACAATTTTACGGATATGTGTAAATATCTGTATTGCTGTGTAGCGTCGGCCTCAGCAGCGGACGGTATAGATTTTAATCTGGACTTTATGGCATTTGCAGACGCTATTTGCCCAGAAGATCTAAACAGCTGGTTTAGAAATTTGCAGGCAGAAATAAACGCCGGCAACGAAGCCTAAAGCACAAAGAAAAACAGATCAATAAACCGCACTGAGGTAACGCAAATTACTGCGGTACTTTAGTGCGGTTATTCGTAAAAGCTAAAAGAATATGGCAGGAAAAAGCACAATATCTATAACCTTTAGGCTGGACAGCGACGGCAAAGGTTTTAAGGATCTGGCCAACGACGCCGAGGGCTTAAAAAAGGTTATAACCTCAACCGTTACCGAAGCGCAGCAGCTAAAAGGTAACGTTATAAATTTCGCAGCGCTGGCCACTGGTATAGACGCTGCGCAGCGCAGTTTTAACCAGCTACAGTCCGGTATGCAAAATCTGGCCAACGCGTACGCCGTCCAGGAAGTAAACGAAACCAGGTTAGCTACTGTTATGGCCCAGCGAATGGGCGCCACCGAAGCCGAGATACAGAGTATTAAGGAGCTGGCCAGCGCGCAGCAGGAATTAGGCGTTATCGGCGACGAAGTGCAGCTATCGGGAGCGCAGCAAATTGCTACGTTTTTGAATGAAAAAGCGAGCCTGGAAACTTTGCTGCCGGCTATGAATAATTTGTTAGCGCAGCAAAAGGGATTAAACGCTACAACCCAGGACGCTATTACTGTGGGTAACTTGATGGGTAAAGTAATGCAGGGCCAAACCTCAGCGCTTACCCGCGTGGGTATCACTTTCGACGAAGCCGAGGAAAAAGTATTAAAGTACGGAACAGAGAGCGAGCGCGCAGCTATGCTGGCCCAGGTTATTACTAATAACGTGGGTAATATGAACGCCCAATTAGCACAGACCGAAAGCGGAAAGCAGCAGCAGTTAGCTAATAGACTGGGCGATATAAAAGAGCAGATCGGCGGCCTGGTAAACGGTGCGTTACCATTTGTTACGATCGCGGCGCAATCGACCCAGGCGCTGGCCAGTATTACGACGCTGATAGGTGGAATTAAAACCCTATCTACTACGATCTACGCCAGTGCTAAAGCGTTTGCCGTATCTACGGCGGCGTTTGTAAAAAACAAAGTAGCGACCCTGGCGGCGGCAGCTGCGCAAAAGGTAGTTACGGCGGCTACTACAGTATGGACGGGCGTACAGAAGATCTTAAACCTGGTACTGACGGCTAACCCTATCGGTTTAATTATTACAGCTATCGGCGCACTGGTAGCCGCGGTTATTGCCGCGTATAATAACTGCGAGGGCTTCCGGCAGATCGTCGATAAAGTCTGGGAAGCTATAAAGCCGCTGGCTAACGCGATTATGAACGGACTGGCTAAGGCTTTCGAGTGGCTGGTAGAAAAATGTAAGGAAGCCTGGGAATGGCTTAAAAACATACTGGGATTAGGCAATAAAAAAGTAGAGGTAGCCGTAGAGGTTAGCAAACCTAAAGACGCGCCGACTATAGACCTGGGCGAGACAAAAGCCAAATACGCGAACTACACGCCAACAAAAGCCGGCGGCGCTACTATGCCGAAAGTGGAGATACCAGCAACTGAAATTAAAGGCAGCGCGGGTTTGATCGGCCAGCTGGAAGAAAAAATAGCAGCTGCCCGCGATAGATTACGCGAGGCAACAAGCGAGGCCGCTATAGAGGCTATAAATAAAGAAATTGCAGCTTATGAAAGCGAACTAAGCCGATACGAAAGTTTAGGCCAGAAAGTAAGCGAGGCTGTACAAAGTGGCGCAGAAGATAGCGGCCCGCTATGGAAAGCAGACGCAGCCACGCTTAGAGATATAGGCAATAATATAGATATTCTTACTGCTAAATTACAATCTGCCACAGTAGAGGAAGCCGCGCTAATTAACCAGCAGATCGCTGCCTGGAACGATAAAGCAGACGCTATAAAGAACGCGGGCAAAGCAGCGGAAGAAACCGCAATAAGAACGGGCGAGGCACTAAAAGACGGCTGGGGCGGTATTAAAAGTATTGGCAGCAGTATAGAGGGCATAACCGACAGTTTGAAAGGAAACGGCAACGCCTGGCAGACAGTAGTAGGTATCGTAGACGGTTTCTTAGGACTGTATCAAGGTTTCCAAACCGTAATACAAGTAATTAGCGCTTTGACTGGGGTAACAAATATGCTTACAGCTGCAAAGCAAGGAGAAGCAGCGGCAACCGCTATAGCCACTACTACAGCGGTAACGGGAGCCGCCCAGGAAATCGCAGCGTCTACGGCTAAAACGGCTGTAAAAAGCGCTGAAACTACCGCTAACGTATCCGCTGCTGCTTCTGGGGCTATGGCGGCGCACGCGTCTATACCGTTTGCGGGTATTGCCTTAGGATTGGCAGCCGTAGCCGCTATAGTGGCAGCGATGAAGTCTATACCAAAATTTGCAGATGGCGGCATAGTTTCGGGGCCTACTTTGGCAATGGTTGGCGAGTATGCCGGCGCGTCTGGAAACCCCGAAGTAATAGCGCCACTGGATAAGTTACGCAGTATGTTAGCGCCGTCGCAGGGTTACGGATCCGGAGACGTTAATTTTAGGATCAAGGGCCGCGAACTTGTAGGCATTATCGAAAAAGAAAATAACATAAGACGACGCGGATAAAACGATATGGGATTTTTAGATAAACTAATAGACCGAATTAAGCGCGAGAACTCAAAAACCAATACAGCAGCGGCCGGATATAATCCGCGCGCTGGGGCAGTTTCACTGCTGCCCCAGTACGGAGCTGCACCGCTTAATATAGCCGCAGTATATCGCTGCGTCGAGATCCTAAGTAACAGCGTAGCAAATTTGCCGCTGCAATACCTTAAAGAGCGTAACGGCGTATTTAGGACAGATACAGACGCGCGCCTGCATTATCTGTTAGCTGTGCAGCCTAACGAAAATATGAACGCTTTTGATTTCTGGGCCCAGGTAGTTAGATATATGCTGCTGCACGGTAACGCGTATATCATACCGCAGTACGACGCCGGAAATATGGATTTTTCGCGCCTTATACTTTGTACGCCTGGATCCGTAGCGCACGATACAATAAACGACAGCTATACGGTTACAGACGCCACAAACGGGCTAATAGGCACGTTTGCAGAGGACGAAGTAATACATATTAAGAACTATACCAGGGACGGTAAAAACGGTATTCCTACGCTGGCATTTGCCCGCCAGTGCGTCGAGATCGCAGCAGCTGGCGACGACGAAACCCTAAACCGTTTTAAGAATGGCGGCAACGTCCGCGGAATTGTTGGAAATGATAAAAGCGTACGCGGTTTTGGGGAGTACCAGGACAACGAGTTACAGAAAACAGCCGACGATCTGGACGCCAGGTTTAGAAACGGCGAGCGTATCGTATCACTGCCTGGCCAGGTACAGTTTAGCGCTATTTCGATAAGTAGTACGGATATGCAGTTTTTGGAGACGCGCAAATTTACTGTACGCGAGATCTGCCGCTTTTTCAATGTACCGCCGCAGCTGGTATACGACACAACGGCAGAAAACTATAAAACCGCAGAAATGGCAAACGTAGCGTTTTTAAGCAATTCCCTAAACCCGATTTTGCGCAAAATCGAAGTAGAACTACTCCGTAAATTAGTGCCGTTTGCGCTATACGGCAAACGAAAAATCCAGTTTGACCGACGCAGTCTATATGCGGGCGACCTGGATAGCAAAGTTAAGTACCAGGCGCAAACAACAGCGGCCGGTATCTACACCGTAAACGAGTGGCGCAAGGAAGAAAATAGACAGCCGGTAGAGGGCGGCGATACTGTACTAATATCGGCTAATTTGAGAAAATTACAAGGTTAAAAAGTGAGGGAAATATGAAGAATTTACCAAAAACTGAGACGCCAGAGGTGCTTTGCTTTTCGTCTATGGGTAACGAACCAGGACTAAAAACAGAGAGCAGAGAGCTAACACCAGCAGCGCGCGCAATGCGCCGCAGAGAGATAGACACCGCAAAGGATAAAAACTACAAACGCCAGCTTCTTAGATCCCTACCTGGAGATAAGCCAGCAACCGGCGCCGATGATCTTAAACGTATATAACTGCGGCCCAGGTAGAGAATAGAAGCGGCAAAAACGCCGTTACTCTAAATTTGTAGCTGTTTTCTATTGCCTAAATAGGTTTATTCGTTATCTTTGCACCGAAAACCCGGAACGCTTGTAAAACAAGGTTTGTTACAGCTCTTTGTTACTACTAAAAGCGTTTACGGGTTTTCTCTTTTTTTTGTTACTGATTTGTTACCCGACGGTAATAACAATCTTTATAATGTACTGATTACTACGAAGTAAACCGCTATTTAACAATAATTGATTATCAATTTTGAATTGATGTTGTCTATGGTAATAGTACCAAATCTCTCTAATACGCTCTGTCCAAGGAGAAGTGGAGCCTGCTGATTATGAGCAACAGAAGCATCTACATTTCTCAAGACCGCATCACCGATTTTGATTTCTCGCAAGCAGATAATAGTGCCTTCATGGATCTCGCCGGTAGCGGTGCTAAAGTACTCCTTGCCCTTAATGTCCTCTTCTTTTAGGTATCCGTTCTTC
>JBGVRC010000174.1:0-5914 GCA_045128055.1 Candidatus Scatosoma sp.
TGGCTGGAAGAAGCTTCTAACGGGCTTTGGAATGCTGAAGGACAAATCAACGGCAACCGGCGGCGCCCACCCGGTTTTCGACCGCCTTACACCTTGGGCGCTTGAATTGCTTTACTATGCGGGCGGCGTTGCGAAAAATGCCGTTGACATTCCGGCGGAAAGCATGGTGCAACACGGGTTCGAAGTGACGGGCGACGATGGCACGCTTTACGCCGCGTTTAAAGAAATTCACGGACCCGCCCAAATTGAGCTCGCCCTAAAGTGGACGCGTATGCTTGGGGGTGCGCTGGTGATTATGGACGTTGCGGGCGGTGGCGATTGGGAGTTGCCGTGGTATCCCGAAAAGGGCGGCACAATACGCGGGCTCAAGGTTTACCCGTGCGAGCGAATTATGCTTGGGGAAATGATGACCGTGCAAATGCCGGAAAGCCCGTACTTCGAAAACTATGAAATGTTTGTTGTGCGCAAAAGCGACGGCAATACGTTCAAGGTACACGCCTCCCGGTGCCTTGTGTTTAAAAGTACGACACGCGTTGACGCAACCTTCCCCGGCTGGCTGGAGGGCGAGCGCTTTTGGGGCTTGAGCAACATTTACGAAGGCTTGGAAGACGCCCGCAACTATGGTTTAAGCAAGCAAGGCGTCTCGCACTTGATGCAGGAGTGCAGCGTGGGCAAGTTTACCCTCAGCAACCTAGAGCAGCTCGTGGCGGAAAGCAACTACAAGGCAATTTATCAGCGCCTTGAAGCAATGGACGAACAAAAGAGCGTCATTAACGGCGTGTTCCTTGGGGAGGGCGAAAACTACACCCGCGAAAACGTTACTTTTGCGGGCGTGCCGGAAGTGCTGGACCGCCAAATGATGAGCGTTGCCGGGTCTTACCGAATACCCGTTACAAAGTTGTTCGGGCGCTCCGCCGCTGGCATGAATGCAACGGGCGAGGGCGACGATGACAACTACAACGCATTTATCGGCGGCTTGCAGGAGGTGCAGCTCTTGCCCCAGTTGCAGCGCTTGCTCTACTGCATTAACGCAAGCACAAAAACCATAAAGGGCGAAAACGGAAAGGCGCCGAAAATTTGCATTGAATTCAACCCGTTAAGCAAGCGCGACCAGTTGAAGGACGCACAAGTGCGCGAAACCATGAGCCGCGCTGACCGCAACTATGTCGAAGCCGGAATTATACCGGGCGAAGTGATTATAAAGAACCGCTTTGCTGGTGGTTACAACATTGACACCGCCGTGGATAGCGATTACGTGCCGGACTTTGGTGGTGAAGCGGAGGAGTAGGCAATGGACGGGACGCGCAAGTTTGCAACCGCCCTTTCCCTTGCGGGCGGTGCAACAAAGGCAAAAATTCGCAAGCTAAAGGGGCGCCGCTGGAAGTACCCGCTGTCGCTTGAATTGCAGTACGGAACCGCCATAAACCGCTATATGACAAAGCGGTGGAAGGAATACGCCGCGCAAGCGCTGGCAATGATGGTTCCGCGAATGGACGCCGTTAGTTTGGAACCAGCGCCGGGCGAATACGGTCCGGCACTTGGGGCGATTGTAAGCATTGCCCGCAACATTGGGGAATTTAACAAGCGCGAAATGGACGCGTTCCGAAAAATTGCAGTTGGTGACGCATTTGTGCAGGACGAGCCGTGGGTTGAAAAAACGTTGCAGGATTGGGCGCAAAACCAAGTTTCGCTCATAACAAAGGCGACGGACGATATGCGCGATGCAGTTGCCCGCCGTGTGCGCGATGGCGTTAAGCATGGCAAAATCAACCGCGAAATCGAAAGCCAAATAATGCAGGATTTGCCGGGCATTAGCAAGCGCCGCGCCCAAATCATAGCCCGCGACCAAGCAAGCAAGCTAAATGCCTCGCTTTCGGAAGGGCGCATGAAGGACGCCGGGCTTGAAACCTACATTTGGGAAACCGCATACGATGAACGCGTGCGTGGGTTGCCGGGCGGCAAGTACCCAAAGGCACTTCCGAGTCATTGGGCAATGCAGGGAAAAATTTGCCGCTGGGACGACCCGACCGTTTACCGCAACGCGAAAGGCGAGTGGGAAAAGCGCCCGGCGAATTGCCCCTATACCACGCCCGGAACCGAAATTTTGTGCCGTTGCGTTGCGTTGCCAAACTGGGACGAGCTGGAGGAAGTTGAAGCAGCCGGACCGGAAGTAAAGGCGCAACGCGAAATAGAACGGGCGCAAGAGGCAATCGAAAAGGCTGCAACGGCGGCGGGGTACATTAACCCAAGCAACCCCGCCCTCGCCGCGTTTGTGCAGGAAGAAGCCCGTGCCAAAACCGCTCTTGAAAACTTGCTTGCAGTGGTAACGGGTGCAGCCAAAAAGCCCGCCGCCGTTGCGGTTGCCGCAAAGCCAAAGAAAAAGGAAAAGGAACCGCCAACGCTTGAAAACTTGGAAGCTACAATTAAAAAGGCGGACAAGAACTGGAAGCACTGGAACGCCGACGAACGTGCAAGGTATGCCGAAAAACTGGTGGAACTTTTTGAAAATTCCGACTTTGGAATGAACGTGCCGCGCACAAACGACCGGGGCGATGACGTTATTGCCGCAATTTTTGGCTCGCACTTTAAGAACCAAATGGAAACCAAAACCGGGGAGGGGCTGGTTGACGTTGCTTACCGCAAAAGGGCAAGCGAAACTTTGTTTGGAACAAAACTTGCCAAAACAAAGGACGCCGAATTTGAAAAGTACGGCTTCCTTATGGATAAAGATATGTATAAGCAAGCAACCAGCGGCATCGCCGACCAGTATTGGCGATATGGCGACGGCGTGCAAGTGCGCTTTAAAAAGGACATGGTCAAAACAACGTTTACCATTGGGGACAGCCTTGGGGCGGGTCTAACTCCTAGCTACACCAGCGACCCAAATGTTGTAAGTTCTAGGAATGCGCATATTAACCGCGTTTTAGCCCTTACCGAAACCAAAAGCGCGGCGGAGGCAACACGTTCGCTCGGAACAAGTTACATTGAATTGCAGTATCACGGCAATTTAACGCCGGACATGGTCGAAAGCGTGTTTATCCCGGCACCAACTGCAAAGAAGCTATCGGCGGAAGCGATACAAAAAATGCGCGATAGCGGGGCGGCGCTATACACGCATGACGCAAAGGGCAATGTAATCCCGTTTTAGTATTGCTTGATTTGGTTTGCGCTTTCGTAAGGGAAAAATTTGCCGTGCCAAATATCCAAAAAGAAAATAATGGTACGCTTTTCCCTTGCAACCTTTTCGTCAACCAGCACGCCGGAGCAAGCACCAGCGGCAAGCGCTTCATCAAATTCGTTGTTTAGGCGCCCCAAGTACTCCGGGTCGTTTTGCGCATTTTCAAAAAGCACGCGTTCACCATCCCACCACATGGCGGCGTTCGCGTCCGTACCCTTGAACGGGTTTTCCTTTTCTTGCTTGTAGTATTTGAAGTTTTGCAGTAGTTTTTCCATATAAAAGCCCTCTTTTGTTATATTATAGCAAAACAAGGCAGGGAAACGAAATGAAAAATGCACCATTGACTTTTAAAAAGTTGCTTGATGAAGAAGCGTTTTGCAGCGCGTGCAGCGATAACGGGTACGAGGCGGAATGGGACACAAGCGCCCGCGCCGTGGTTTTAACGGATGCAACCGGGCGGCATTACTTCAAAGCCGGGCTAAAGGCAAGGGACGTTTTGTACGTTTTGCAGCAAGACAAAAGCGCCGCAACCTTGCAAAGTATGCTTTTTGACGCCGTTGTGGCTGACGAAGCAGAATATTTTTAATTTGCCCTATTGCATTTCGCAAAAAAATTTATTTATATTTTGGGCATGGGAAGCAAAAAGGAAACAGAATTGTCGCAAAGCCGCCTCGATTGGTGGGCTGACGGCATTGATTACGAAACAAGCCCGGCGGAAAAGACCGCTGAAGGATTTTTGATTGCCCGCGCACCGCTGACCAGCGTTGGCGTTTTTACTTACCGCAACGCCGACGGAACACCGCGCCGAGAATTGCGCTTGCCGGAAGAAGTTTTTGCGGCTGAAAGCCTTGCAACTTTGCGCATGAAGCCGCTCACGCTTTTGCACCCGGACGAAGCCGTTACCCCGGAAAACTCCGATGAACTTTCAGTTGGCAGCATTGGCAACGACATCACGACCGACCCTTATCGTGTTTACGGCTCCGTTGCAGTAACAAAGGCGGACGGAATTAAGGCGGTTGAAGAAAAGACCGCCCGTGGGCTTTCTTGCGGCTATAAATGCGATATTGAATGGACGAGCGGAACGTGGATGGGCGTGCCGTTTGATTGCATCCAGCGAAACATTCGTTACAACCATGTGGCACTCGTACCCGTGCCGCGTGCTGGGGACGGAAACGCGATACGCATGGACGGCGCTGGCACGCCGGAACCGCGTGAAAATTACACACAACCAAACGAGGAAAATATGGACCTTAAAATTTACCATATTGACGGGGCTGATTACAAGGCGGAGCCCCAAGTTATCGCCGCCTTGGATAAAGCCGTGGCACGCGCTGACGCGGCTGAAAAGGAAGTTGCTCAGCTCCGCGCCGACTCCAAGGTTGCAAGCGAAAACGCCGAAAAGGAAAAGGCAACCATCACCGCCGAACGCGACACCTACAAGGAACGCCTTGACGCTATGGAAAAGGAAATGCCGGGCAAGATTGAAGCAGCCGTAAAGGCACGCCTCGACATTGTTGGCAAGGCAACCGCCGCCGGAGTTGAAGTGCGCGACGACATGGCTGACGTTGACATTAAAAAAGCGGTTGTTAAAAAGTATTACCCGAACGCCAATCTTGACGGACAGGGAAATGAATACATTAACGCCCGCTTTGATTGTGCTTGCGAACAAGCCGCAAAGGAAGCGGAAAACAAGAGCCGCAAGGACGCCGCTGAAACTACTCCCCATAACGTGAACCCCTCTGCCGAAGAAAAACTGAAGGCTTCCCGCGACGCTTATAACAAGCGCATGGACAGCGCTTGGCAGGATGAACCCAACAACAAGTAAGGAGGCATAAAAATGTCTGCATACGGAAATATGGATAAGGGCTTGCCGGGACTTCTTTTCGGCTTGACCGTAACGCATCAAATTGATTCCCGCCTTGCAAAAGGCGCCATCGGCTTCGGCGTGCCGTGCTTTGGCACTGGTGACGGCGAACAAGTTGAAAAGGCTGGCGAAGGCGCATTGCTTGGCATTACCGGGCGCACCGATTACGATGCACCAAACTATCGTGACGGCGATGCCGTGAACGTTGTAAGAACTGGAAAGGTGTGGGGCGTTGCTGGTGAAGCAATTACCGCCGACACCGAAGTTTCCGTGAACGCTTCTACTGGCAAAATTATCGCAAAGACCAGCGCCGCCGCTGGTGCAAAGCGTGTTGTTACCATCACGGTCGCAAGCGCAAGCGCTGCAAGCAAGGTTGTGACGGTTTTGGTTGGCGACAAGGTTGCTCAGGTGAACACCACCGACGACGTGAAAGCCGCCGCCGATGTTGCCGCCGCCTTGAAGGTTGAACTTGAAAAACTGGACATCCCGTTTGTGCCGACCGTTTCCGGCGCCGTTGTTACCCTTACCGCAAAGGGAAAGGGCGTTGCCGAAAATAACGTGGCAATTACCGCAAGCACAACCGACAGCACTCAGACGCTGACCGTTGCTCAGAGCACCGCCGGAAGCGACGTTGTTTTGAACCCCGGTTGGTACGCACGCACCACCGCCGAAGCCGCAAACGAAATTATCCTTGTGGACTTGGGCTAATTTAAGGAGACAAAAACATGGACCCGAAAAACGAAATGCACTTGGACGCGGCGGAGCAGGTATTTTTTGACGAACAACTTGCGCTCGTAAAATCCCGCACCTATGACGTTCAGCACAAGGAACTCAAAGCCTTGATGCTCTTGCCCGTAAGCACGGAGCAGGAC
>JBGVRC010000175.1:0-5266 GCA_045128055.1 Candidatus Scatosoma sp.
GGGTTGGTCGGTAAAATCATATCCGTAAATCCGTCCGCGATACAATAGGTTAAAATAATTACGTTGGAGGAAATCCCAAGCGCTTCCGCTATCGGTAAGATAATCGGCATAATCAACATAATTTTCGCCGACGAAGAACCGATAAACACCTGCAAAAGCAAAATTAAGAAGTAGATAAGAATAATACAAATGAATTTGTTTTGACCGTCAAGCGCCCGTATTACGCCGTACATTACCGAGTCGAGAATACCGCTTTCTTCCATAACAAGCTTCACCGACGAAGCAAGCGCAATCATCAAAACTGCGGGCAGCATTCCCAGCGCGCCTTTCGCCAAATGTTTAAAGGTATCCGATTTCTTTTCGCAAACAATCAAACCGCAAACGATACCGCCGATTAAAAAGCTCGCCGCCAAAATAGGAATGGCATAGGAAGCAATAGAACGAATCGCCGCGATGGAAACGAGCGCAACGAGCTGTATTGCAAAAAAGGTTACGTACGTGATAAAAATACGTTTTTCACGGGGGTTTGTTTCCGTTACCGACATATCCAACTGCAAAAGCTTGGCTTGGTCTTCCTTATACGTCAAGGACAAAGCGGGATTTTTCTTGATTTTTTTAATATGTAACATTAAAAATCCGCAAACGGACGCGTAAATCAAGCCAAAAAACAATATACGAAGCCAAGCGCCGTCTAAAACGCTTGTTCCCGCCATATCCGCAACCATAGCCACGGAAAACGGGTTGGTGATCGCCGCGGAAAAGCCAAAGCACGCCGCCAGCATACAAACGCCCAAGCCCGTCATCGTATCAAAGCCCATAGAAAGCATAAATACGATAATCAACGGAAGAAGTGTAACCAGCTCTTCAAACATACCGAACAAGCTGCCGAACGCCATAAAAATAAGGGTGGTGACGCACACGACGAGCGTCTTTTTGTTTGCAAATTTTTCCACCGTTTTGCTGATGATGATTTTTGTACCGTCCGTCTTTTCAAGCAACGTGAAAACGCCATTCATAACCAACAAAAATACGCTGATCATAATCACGGTCAACCCATCGCTGGACGCAAACACCCTAAACGGCGCGGTAATCAACCGCCAAAAGGCAAGGCCTTTTGCTTGGCCACGCGTATACGTGCCCGTGATAATCATACCCGCTTCGTCGCGTTGATAGCTACCCTGCGGAATGATAAACGTCAATATCCAACACGTAAACAGGATAAGCAAGAGCAAGGAAACGACGACGAAAAAGGATTTCGTGCCGATTTGGGAAGCAGCTTTTTTCCGCTTTGATTCAATTTCTTGCACCGCCGCATTTTTCTTCTTTAGCATACAAACTCCTTATTTGTTGTCGTAAAGCTCCTTTAATAATGCGCTTACGACGTACCAAGTCACGCAACTACGTTTTTCTTCGGGACGGAAATACCAAATTTCTTTCCCTTCATAAATTTCAAAGTTTTCCCCTGCACCAAAGAGCAGTCTATATATTTGCGAAAGCGGGAAAAATTTTTCGATTTCCTGTCCGTCTTCGCTGCCGCAATAGCGCAAGCCTTCTTTGGTAAGAGTACACACCCCTTCGCCTGCGTGACGAGTGAAAGATTTTCCGTCCTTGGATCCGTGGCGAAGCTCTACCTTGCTTTCCAAGCGGTAATCTTCCGAGTTTATAATTTCCTTTTTGGTTTCTTCTACTTGCCAAGCATACCAGTCGGTAAAGTTTTCAAACGGCTTTTTATCCACGAACGCGTACCTATCGTCAATCGACCATTTTTCGCCGCATTTTTCGCAGAAAATTTCGTGGTTTTTGGTGTTCAACGCGTACCTGCCCCCACAATTCGGGCAAATATACAAAATATTTTGCAAGCCTTCCGCAAGTGTTTTTTTGCGGTATTTTAGCTCTGGTTTGCTTTCCAACCAAGCAAATTCGTCGTAGTCAAGCGCGGCTTCGATTTTTGTTTGCAGCTCTTCCAAAGACAGCTCCGCTACTTCCTGCGCAGAGAGCAAACGGTTGAGTTCTACTTCGACAACCCCGCCTTTTCTTGCGCCGTCGCCCCACTTGGGATTCGCCAAGTAATCCCCCCTAAGGTTGATTACGTAAATAGGCACGTTGGAGCGCTGTAAAAATTTGTAGGTGGACGGTTGAATGTCTTCAAACTTCCCAACCGTGGAAAGACGGGCTTCGGGCAATAAAACGAGCACCCCTTCGTGACCCAGCACGCGCATACAGCCCTTTGCATTTTCCAAATCCGCCGAGAACATACTCTTGGGAATACACCCCACCTTTTTCATAATTTTACCCAGTTTTTTATGATAGGTATACAATCTCGCCGTAACGAAATGGGGTTTTTCTTTTCTTAATATACGACCCGCGTACACGAAATCGATAAACGAGCCGTGGTTGCAAAGCACGATGGACGGGCGTTCTAATTTGCCTACGTTGTTTTTAAATTTGGGTTTAATTTTTCCATCGTAAAGAAGCTTACTGCCAAAAGCAAGCGTACCCAACAGCGCGCCGCTTACGTCGTGGGCTGCGGATTGATTTTCTTTCTTGTTCATAAACGCGTTGATTTTTGCAAATACTTTCGAACGGTATTTAAACAATATGAGCAACAAAATCACGAGCACGGCGAATACGATGATGGAAAGTATCCAACTGAGCGACATCGCCATATGCCCAAGCCCTACCCCTATAAAGATAGACGGGACAGAACCGAGCGTCGTCACAATTATGTATCTTGGATATTTCATATCCAAAGACGCCGCAAACAAGCAAATAAGCCCATACGGGATTGCGGGCAAGAAATATAAAATGAAAATAATTACTGCAATTTTATTGGATTTTCTTGCTACGTCGAAATCAAATTCGGCGTTCGTTTGGAAATACTCCGTCAGTTTTTCACCAAAGATTTTGTCAAGGATATACATAATCGTATTCCCTACAACAACGCCGCAAAGACAAATCAAGCTCCCCCACCAAAAGCCGAAGCTAATACCGCTGACGACCTGCGCGGGCTCTGCGGGAAGGAAAGTGAAAACAACCTGCAACATAGACAGCGCGCCAAAGGTGACGTAACCGCGCCAGCCAAGCTTGGTCAGCTCGTCTTGCGCCTGCTCGGTGGTGATGTCGTCGCGGAAAACATTTTTTAAGACGGACAAGGTATCCCCTGAAAGAAAAAGAAACGCCAAGCCGATAAACAAAACGACAAAAAGAAGCGCCGTATACAATTTAACCTTTGTTTTTTTTGTCATTTTGACCGCAAACTCCCTATTTTTATTTTACTTCTTAATTATATCACACTAAACAAAAAATTGCAAGACATTTACCAAAAAAATCAAATAAAAGAGCAGGGAAGCGTCGCACTCCCCTGCGTCCTTAAAATCGTAAGTTGTTTATATGCAATTAAACAAGAGCCATCGTACCCATAAGCGTCAAGAAAATAAAGAAAAAGGAAAGCCCTGCGCCCACTACGTTGATAATCCCTAAAATAAAGGTTGCAATCGGTTTTACCTTGCCAGCGTTTACGCAGGCCTTGCTCGTCTTCAAAGATTTAATCCCCGATATTAAAGTGAAAATCGCCGTACCGACCGCAAACGGGAACATAACGAAGCCGCCCATTCCGCCAGCCAAAACTAACACCATAAACAAATACGAGAATACAATCGCAAACTCGGAAACGATTGCGCCTGCCAAAGCAAGCCCAAAGCCTTCCATTCTGTTGCCCTTATTTTGGGGCTGCGGGGGCTGTTGCCAGCCTTGTTGTTGGTAAGGCTGTTGCCAACCCGATTGCTGATAAGGTTGTTGCCAATCCTGTTGTTGCGCGGAAGGATTATAATACTGTTGTTGCGTATTTTGTCCCATAGGTTGCGCAGGTTCTTCGTTTTCCACTTTAAATAACTCTTCGTTTTGTTGACAATCGAAGCAAATTTCTGCGTCGCCGTCAATCCATTTTCCGCATTTTCTACAATACATATTTTTTCTCCTTTGTGTTTATAAAATGGACTTCAAAAGCGTTACCGCTTCATAAGCAATAAGGAAAGTGATTAACATTTCCGCAAGAGCGATAAAGCCTAAAATAATAGCGGGAATAGGCGTAACTTCGCCCCTTTTCTTCGCGCCAAAGCCCGAACATACCGACACAAGACCAGCGATAGTCGAAAACGCCGCAAGCGCAAAACCTATCACGAAAAAGGCGTAGATAGAATCGTCTACGATAATATACATCGTCGAGCTATTATATCCGCCCAGGGCTTCTTCAATACCAAGAATGATACCCAAAAAGAAACCCATAGCGAACTGCGCTACGATAACCGCCGCCAGAGCAAGCCCAAACTTCTTCATTCTACTGCCCGTATATTTGGGCGCGGGTAATTCTACACCGTAAAAAGACTGAACGGGCTGCGCCGATTGATATGTAGCAGGCTGTTGAGCCGTGTGTCCGTTTTCTTCCTGTTGACATTCCACGCAAAGCTCTGCGTCGCCGTCAACCCATTTGCCGCATTTTCTACAATACATAATTTTTCTCCTTTAATTTTTATACATTATCGTCAAACATTTGTACTATTTGACGCATAAGTTCTTCGTTTACTTCGCTGTACAAAGCGTGGTCTACCGTAGCGTAAAACGCCGCTTTTTCTTCGTAGGTCAATTCCCCTTTCGCTTTCTCCAACGCCTTATACTCCGCCTTTACTTGGTTTTGGTATTCCCCCGATTTTATCGAGTGCCAAATGCCCGTATGACTACCCTGCAAGCCTTCACCTACGTAATATTGTACGCGCGGATTTGTGATTTTATCCTTATACGCAAAAATGGATTGCTTATCGTAGGATATCGTTTTATCCGTCTTTCCGTGCGCGACAAGAACGGGGATATTCGATTCGTTGATACCGCGAACGGCGTTATATTCCACGTAATCGTCAAATAGCAGGCGTTGATATATATTGAACATAGGTTCGGGAATTTTCCCAAGCGCGCCTACGTATTCTTCCGCCTTTTCCGTCATAAGCTTGGCCGCGTCGTGCATAGCGGCGATAGAAGCGCAAGCCCGTACTTGTTTGCAAAGGGATAACACGGACGTCGCCGCGTACCCGCCCCAGCTGTGTCCTATTAAAAACAAGGGCATTTTAGAAAGAGCGTCTACGCTTTGGATATACGCAAGCGTACCTTCTAAATCGATAAGGGATTGACACATACCCACCATATCATCCCCTTCCGATTCGTACGTACCCGTAGAGTTGTAGGAAAAGACGTTGTAGCCTGCATTGACCATATA
>JBGVRC010000176.1:0-46211 GCA_045128055.1 Candidatus Scatosoma sp.
CGAATATGGGCGAAAAAATAAACCATTCCGACCACGAAAAAAAAAAATCCAACAACCAACCGAAAACGGCGGTAAACGTAAGCCCCGCCAACTGCCACAGCCATAAATTTTTTCGCATATATCTTTCGCCCCTTTTGCCTACATTATACGTTTATTTTCTTTAAAATATACCCAAAAAGCGGGCTTGAAGACGAACTATAAAGAAAAATCTCCCGACAAAGCGAGAGATTTTTACGTAGTTTATTTTTAAAACTTTTCGATAATATCCGCAACGATGCAAGGATTTTCCAAACCGTGCGGGTGATGGTCGCAGCCTTTTTTCAAAAAAACGTCTATCGGCAAGCCCAGCTTTTTATAATAGTTTTCCAAAAGCGCGCCGTTTTCATCGTAAGGCACTACCCCATCGCTGTCCCCCGCCACCATCACAATGGGGATTTTATGCGCCGCCAAAATATGCATTTTATCAATGGGATGTTCTCGATAGCTGAGCATTTCCACGAGCGTTCTACCCGTAAAGTGGGTGTATTCTTCAAAGGTTACGCCGCTTGCCTTGCCCAAATTTGCAGGGCAGCTGAGCAAGTTCATAACAGGCGCGTCTAAATAAATACCGCGGATTTTTTCGGGGTTTAACGCCGCGAGTTTCACGGAATACAAGCCGCCGCAGCTCATTCCTACCAACACGCACTTTTCGTCCAAAGCGAAGGCGTTGGATACGTAGCTTATAAAAGCCGATTTTCTTTGTAAATCCAAATCTTCCGCCCAGCGATTATAATTTTGATTATACGCCAAATGCCAGCCGCGTTTTAAAAGCTCGATTTCCGTATTGGGAAACGCGTCGAAGTACTCCGCTTTCAACAGCCATTTTCCGTTCGGTTTGCCACTCGGCTTAATAATTTTTGCAGGCAAGCCTTCAAATTCAAATTCGTATCCGCTAAAACCGTTCCACTCTATCTCTTTGCGCATAAGCTACTCCTTTTTACTTCTCAGCCCGTCTAAACCAAGCCCTACAAACGCCCATTTTTTGCATTCAACGCGGACATGGTTATGCCAAACCCACTTTTTGCGTCCTTAAAAACGCTTTCTTGTATAAAATCCAAGCGGAGTGATATACACTCCGCCTGTTTTGCCGTTTATTGACCAATCAACAATAATAAACCAAATAAAATGACGAGCACCAACAAGACAATACACATAGGAATTACCATCATCTTTACGGCTGCCCAATAGGTGCTCCATTTTTCGCGAAAGGTCGAACGAGGCTTCGGCTCACGCGGGGGCTTCGGCTGACCTTTGCGATTTACGCTGGACATATCCACTATCGTGGAATTATCGTCGTAGTAAATGATTTTTTCTTTCTTCTTTTTCGCCATTTTACTCCTTATTATAGCAATGACAAGCTACGAAATGCCCTTCTTCTATTTCTTGATAAACGGGCGCTTCCTTTTTACAAATATCCATTGCTTTGGGACAGCGCGTATGGAATTTACAACCCGAAGGCGGGTTTGCAGGGGAAGGAATATCCCCTTTCAACAAGATACGTTCACTCTTTTCGTCGGGGTTCGGGTTGGGCACTGCCGAGAACAAAGCGTTGGTGTACGGGTGCAAAGGATTGTCGAAAATTTTATCCTTCGTACCAAATTCCACCATCGAGCCCAGGTACATAACGCCGATTTTATCGGAAATGTATTTTACAACCGACAAGTCGTGAGAAATGAACAAATACGTGAGCTTTCTTTCCTGCTGAATTTTCTTCAAAAGGTTGATGATTTGCGCCTGAATGGATACGTCCAGAGCCGAAACGGGTTCGTCGCAAACGATAAACTTGGGCGCAACGGCAAGCGCGCGCGCAATACAAATACGTTGACGCTGACCGCCCGAAAATTCGTGCGGGTATCTTTCGTAATAGTAATCACGCAAACCGCATTGTTCCATAATCCCCAACACGTATTCTTTTACTTGGCTGGGCGGAACGATCTTATGCACGCGTACGGGTTCAGACAAAATGTCGCCGACCGTACTTCTGGGGGGCAAAGACGAATACGGGTCTTGGAAAACGATTTGCATTTTCGTTCTCAAAGCGCGCATTTGCTTAGGCGTAAAGCCTGCAATGTCCTGCCCTTCAAAAATAACTTGACCTGACGTGGGTTGATGCAATTTCAAAATCGCTCTGCCCATCGTGGTTTTACCGCACCCCGATTCACCTACAATACCAAGCGTTTCGCCTGCTTTGATCGTAAAGGAAACGTCGTCCACCGCTTTCAGCGTGGAAATCGGCTTCCCCATCAACGTCTTTTTCAAGACGAAATGCTTTTTCAGGTTTTTAACTTCCAAAATGTATTCGCAAGCTTCTTCCGTTTCTGCCACGGAGAGATTTTTTATTTCAGAATTACTCATTCTTTATCCCCCTTTTCTTGATAGAGATGGCAAGCAACGTAGTGCGTAGGGCTTACCTGCACCATACCGGGATATTCGCCCGAGCATTTGCCGACACATTGCGAACATCTTTCTTTGAAATAGCAATAATTAGGCATATCGATAGGGTTGGGTACGTTCCCGGGGATATTAAACAGCTTCGCTTCCTTCGATTTCATCGTAGGCTTAGATTTTTGCAAGCCTTGCGTGTACGGATGCATAGGATTATGGAAAATTTCCGACGCCGTACCCTGTTCGATAATTCTACCCGCGTACATAACAATCACGTAATCCGCCATTTCCGCAATAACGCCCAAATCGTGCGTAATCAACAAGATAGAGCTGTTGATTTTCGTTTTCAATTCGTTGAAAAGGTCAAGTACCTGCGCCTGAATGGTAACGTCGAGCGCCGTCGTGGGCTCGTCCGCGATGATCAAACGGGGCTCACCTGCAAGCGCCATAGCTATCATAACGCGCTGACGCATACCGCCCGACAATTCGTGCGGGTACGAAGCGTATACACGTTCGGGCATAGCGATACCAACAAGGTTCAACATTTCAATCGAACGCTTTTTCGCAAGCTCTTTAGTCGCGCCAGGAATGTGAAGAAGGGTTACTTCATCCAACTGATTACCGATCGTGAAAACGGGGTTCAATGATGTCATAGGTTCCTGAAATACCATCGCCATTTGTCTACCGCGAAGGCGATACATCTCTTTAATCGGCATTTTTGCGATATCGTACACCTTTTCTTCCATCTCAAACATACCGATACCGTGCGCGTCTACTTTTTGTTTCGCGCGCATTATGGGGTGACCGTTTTTATCTGCTTTTGCTTTACCGTTTTTGTCCACTACCGCTTCCATAACGACTTCGCCGTTTTCATTTGTTTCGTAAATGGGAATCGCCATCCCTTTTTCATCACGCTTATAATCGTTAATTCTAAAACGAATTTCTCCCTTTACAATTTGTCCGGACGGTCCTTGTAAAAGACGCATAATGGACATAGACGTAACCGATTTACCGCAACCGGATTCCCCTACAACACCCACCGTAGCATTTACGGGAATATTAAAAGTAACGCCGTTTACTGCCTTAACAACCCCTTGATCAGTGAAAAAATACGAATGTAAATTCTCCACTTCAAGAATATTTTTTTCGTCTACCATATTTGTTAAATACGCAGCTTCGGGTAACTTACGTTTTTTTGCTTGTTCCAAACGACGCATTTCTTTCGCGTTTGCTTTTGCAATCTCTCGTACTTCTTTCCCTGTGAGATAATGCTTCTTCGACGTCGTAGCCGCAACGTTTTCTTTATCTTTTTTCAAAAATTTTAATGTGCCCATAATTATCTCCTCTGCTTCGGGTCAAGCGCGTCGCGCAAACCGTCGCCGATAAAGTTGAAGCCAAGCACCGCAATAATAATACAAATACCCGGAGGTCCCCATACGTTGAAATTGTTTTTCAAAATATCACTACGCTTCGAGATAACTTCGATCATCGTACCCCAAGACGCATAAGGAATTCTTACGCCGAGATTCAAGTAGGACAAGGTTGATTCGGACAAAATCATACTACCAAGCGATAAAGTCATCGAGGTCATAATTTGCGGCAAAATATTGGGAAGCAAGTGTTTAAAAATTCTTCTTGACGTGGAATAGCCCATTGCTTCCGCGGCAACCATATACTCTTGCTCGCGCAAAAACAAGATTTGCCCACGCACCAAACGAGCCATACCCGGCCAAGAGAACAACGACAAAAAGCCCATCAACAAATATATGTAATACTTTGACGGCACGCCATTAGAATCTAGCACCGTACCAATAATCAACATCAATGGTAACTGCGGCAAACACATCAATATGTCACATATACGCATAATGATATTATCGACTACGCCGCCGTAATACCCTGCAACACCACCCAAGACTATACCCAAGAAAGAAATTAAAAATACCGCAAGAAAGCTGATGGTCAAGGACAATCTACCGCCGTACATCAGACGCGTAAAGATATCCATACCTTGTTCATCCGTACCAAGAATATGCTCCTGCGAAGGCATTGCAAGTGCATTGGTGTCGTTATGCGTTGCAATAATTTGCACAAAATCGCCTTCTTCACTTTCAATTACGAAGTCGGTATATTCTTGCGTACCCGAACGGTCGGTTTCCGTTTCTCCCCATTTCTGGTATACAACGGGTCCGAACCAACAGAATACGAACAAGGAAATCAACATAATTAAACCGATAACTGAAAGCTTCGAACGGAAGAAGCGACGGAGAACCATACGCGTAGGCGAAAGCAAACGCACGTTTTTGTCAAGCGGCGTTTCCGTATCTTCCGTTAATGCTTCTATCTGTTCTACACTTTTCTCAGCAACCGTCAAGCTTTCCTTCACTTCAACCGCTGTTTCCATTTCTACTAATTCAGGAGAAGTATTTTTCAATTCTTTTTCATCCATAATTTCTTCTCCTTTATACCAATTTAACACGAGGGTCAACGACTACGTACATCAGGTCGGCAAGTAATACGCCCATAACCGACAAGAAAGCAAGGAACATATTGTACGTCATAATAACCGGAATATCCCCTTGTTGCATCGCATTCAATGCATAACTACCAATACCAGTCAAGTCGAACACCGATTCCGTAATCATTGCCCCAGAGAACAAGGACGGAATCAAACCCGCAAGGCTCGTTACAACGGGAATCATCGTATTACGAAATGCGTGCTTATAGATAACCTTTCCCTCTTTCAAACCTTTCGCTCTTGCCGTACGAATATAGTCGGAATTAAGTACTTCCAACATATTCGTTCTCGTCGTTCTCATACGAGCACCGATACTCAATACAACAACCGTAAGGATTGGCAAAAACATATGTCTTATGTAGTCGACAAACGCTTCCCAACCGTTTGCATACGTCAAGGATGCGTCCTTCATACCAGAAACAGGGAGCCAACCAAGCTTGTTCGCAAAAATATCCTTCAACATTTGACCAAAGAAGAAAGAAGGTAACGATATGCCAATAAGAACCAAAACCGTTACGATATAGTCACGGAGAGAATATTGGTGGGTTGCTGCCGTAATTCCAAGAGGAATTGCAATCATAAACTCAAACACGGTTGCAACAGCTGCTACCAAGAAGGAAGTACCAAGCTTGTCGGGGTCGAATACTTCAGAAAGCACTTCACGTTGATTGATAAAGCTCTTCCCAAAATCCAGTCTACATATATTGCCGAGCCAATTTAAATAGCCCTGCACAATATTGCCGTCCAGCCCATAGGTTTTATACATTTGTTGTATAAATTCATCTGTAACATTGTTGCCCGACGCACTGAACTGTAAAATCTTTTGTTTAACAAAGTCGGTAGGCATACAACGTAATAATACATATAGAATAAAGGAAACACCAAGTAAAATTAACAAGGAAATTCCTATTCTTTTGAGAATATATTTAAACATTTTTACTCCAAATAGTGAAACGTTTTATATTACCCTTGCGGGTAGGAAGTGGTTGGTTTTTATACCAACTCTACTTCCCAAAGCTTTTCAAGGGGCGAGGTGTAAGGATTAACGTCTTCTCTCAACCCTTTCAAGGTGTTACTGTTGTATGCGTATAAGGTTTGACGTTGATATACAGGTAACTCTACCGCCAAATCAAGCACAAGCCCCATTGCCGTTTCATACATTGCCTTTCTCTTAGGCTGATCGTCAATCGAACGAGCGTCGTCAATGATTGCGCTCAAATCGTCAATAATACGTTGTTCTTCAGCATAAAGCGAAGAATTCGCCTTGATTTCACGATAGCCCCAAGCATATACAGATGTTGCCGAAGAGTTCTTATGATATACCTGATACATATCAGGGTCAATTGTCGAACCCCAAGCTGCCGCCCATACTTCAAGCGAACCAGTAGAAAGCTTGCTAAGTGCTTCAGAGTCAGGCTTTACTTCCACATCCCAGCCCAATTCGTTGAGAATTTCCGCCGCCTGCTTAAATACGGTATAGGTAGGGTGTTCCGTAATGGACGCACCTGCAATAGTAAATCTAATCTTCAACTGACTATCACCCGCCGAAACGCCAGCCAAATCCATATACTTATTAATCTTGGTCTTCGCTGCTTGAACTCCCGTCCATTGCGTATAGTCATGTCCATTAGGCTTGGATGATACGCCATCATCCCCGAAAGGATATGCCCAGCTTACAGTAGACATAGGCCACGCAATCGTCTTACTTGTACCCGTTTCATAATATTCTGTTGCCAACGAGGTCTGCATTGCGGCCATAATTGCACGGCGAATATTGATATTGGGAACTTTACCTGCATTGATACCGATATAACCATAACCAAGCTGCCAAGAAGAAAGGCTCTTGTATCCGTCTGCTTGCATTTGCATCAAACGATCCGAATTCGCTTTTGTGAATTGCGGAACAATATAGTCAACTTCACCGCTCGCCAATTTATCGATAGCGTTGGTAGCACTAACAACCTGCATACGAAGCTTGGAAGTCTTTACAGGGAACATAAAATAAGGATTCGCCTTGTAATAAACAATATTGCTTCTCCAGAAATTATCCCCAGAAGGATTGGTATTATTATTCTCATCGGTAGCCATATAAACGCCTGCGCCAACCGGCACTTCTACGTGCTGTAACGACTGAATAACCTTGCTTTGGAAATCACTGCTTGCATATTCAACGCCAAATTGGTTGTTTTTAATATCAATAGGTCTACCGTTTGGATATTGAGCGTCTGCGGTATAGTAGTGCGCGGGAGCAACGGTGAAACCAAGGTTATAAATTGCTTTTGGATCCGTACCGTTTATGGTAACCTGCAATACGTCAAATTCGTTTGCATTCTTAGGCGAACCGTCTTCATTGTGTTCGTGCGCAACAACATATTCCGTACCGTTTACTTCAACCTTTGCTGTATTTGACGTATGACCAAGCGAAACAATACCCGAAATATTGGGATATTTAAGCTGACCGTCAACCATATTTTCGTGAAGGATAACGTCAGTAGCCGCCGCCGTAAAGGCCGTTGTCAACGTGCCTGCTGTACCCCAAGCCGTCAAAACGGTCAAGAATTCGCTGGTAATCATATCGTTGTATACTTTGTTAATTGCCTTTTCTTGCGTCGAAAAGTTGTTTAATACTTCCGTCCCTTCAAACTTTTCAATCTTTGTCTTATCTTTCTTCCCCTTGTTTTCTGCATATACGGGCTTAATAACGCCTTCATACAGGAAGAATTTAAATACGTCATTAGAAAGCTCCGTTGTCCAATCACTGTAAGGAGCTGTCGTCAAGTCAAAAGATTCTTTTGCCGATTTATAATCGGATTCCAATTCTTCTTTAAAGGTCTTCAACGCCAATTCGTAGTCTTCCAACAAGATTGCACGGAAATCGTCTTCCGACATCGTAGCCTGTTCCGCTTTCGTAGCCACTGCATTCATATAACCGTTTGTAATACTTGCTTGGCTGATTGCTTCTCTCATTTCCGTTTCGGACATACTGTAAGAACCAGTTGAACCTTCTACAAGCGCCGCGTCTTTATATAAATAATACAATTCATCTTTTCTTTGTCTTGCAAGTGCCGCCGCTTGGTTCGCAATTGCTGCGTCCGCGTCGCTGCCTCCGTCCGACAGTTGCTGTTGGGTTCTATACGTAGACAACCCTTCAATGTCAATGGAATACATTGTGGACGATCCCGTATAAACGGGGTCGAGATACTCGTACATATTGAACATTACATCGTTCATTGTCAATGCGTGTCCGTCCGAGAATTTCAAGCCGTTTTTCAATACGAACGTGTAAACGGTTTTTTCATCCGTTGCACCTGCGTTTACCGTTTCTTTCTTGAATGCTTTTACAACCGTTGGCTCATCGTCACCCGCTACGGGTTGACCGTTTGCATCCGTGGACAACATACTGATTTGCGTCATACCTACGACATCCATATCCGCACCCGCCGTTGCGTAGAAAGGATTGAACAAACCGCTAAGTTCTTCCGTCATAATAACAATACTGTCTCTTTTTTTACTTGTATTGGAAGAATCGCCGTTGGGGTCACCGCCGCCATTACAACCTGCAAACGACGTGATTACGGAACAACCCATAATCACGCCAAGCATGCTGCTTAATGCGCGATAATACTGTTTCTTTTTCATATCTTTATATACCTCCGTTTCTTATTCAAAAATAATATCATAGCTTTCCTGGGCAAACTTTTGACCATACTCGTAAATCAACGAAATATCGCCGCCGTCGTCTTTCGTTACTGCTTGGGGATTAATCGTATAATAATACGAATTTTCCTCTGCCCAGTTTTTACTGCCGTATACCTGTAACTTGCTTGCGCCGCCCGTCAAGCCTGTCAACTGACCGTTCGCAAGCACATTTAAAACAGCCTTTTCATTATCCCAGTTTATTTCACCGATGCGAATCATACCGTCAACCGATACCCCTGCAATCGTTGCTCCTTCTTCAATAAAGCCTGCAAACAAACCGAAATATCCATCTTGCATTCTCGTCTTCGTTATCGCAATATCCAACGTAATATTTTCAAACTTCACGTTTTCAATCTTCGCCGTTTTTGTAATGCGGGCAAAGAACCCGCCTAATTCCGACGACGAGGACGTGAGTCTCGCATTTGCATTCCTGATGGTGAAAGTTTTTCCTTCCGTGCTACAAAATTCCCCTGCAAACGTACCGTTTTGGAAGGCCGCAGGCCAAGTAAGATCGGTAAAATCCAAATCCGCCGCAATTTCATAAATACCGTTTACGTTAGGATTCATCACAAGATCCATCGCTTTTTCAATTTTATAGTAAGCACCAGCCTTCGTTATAATATAAATATTTTGGATATGATTTTGCGCAACGCCCGTCTCCATATTTACTTTACCGTGATGCTTCAACATTCCATCAATTTGATTTTGACAATCTGCATCCGTATATGCGGCGCTGAACGTCGTGCCGTCTACCGAAGGAAACTCGTAAATTCCCCCGTCGGCATAACGATATTCGTGGTTCATAGCTCCATCCTTCCAATCTGGAGTCCAAATGGTATTTCTATCCGAAGTAGTCGAGTTTGCCGCATTCGCCATCTTATAGTCGAACGTCGTCGATTGGAGCAATTCCCATTGTCCATTCACTTGATAGTAATAATTAAACTTAAAATAAGGAACCCAAGCGGCGTACAAGGTCATTTCGTATAACCCGTCCCTTTCCGCATAATCAATGGTATCCTTTTCAAAATCCCAATACCCAGAATAAGTATAGGCAGGATAAGCCGCCGTTGTCGTACCGGGATAAATGTATCCGTCTACCGTTTCTTCCAATGCTACGCCAGCGGTATCTACCACCGCACCGTCCTCATTTTTCAACAACTCGCGCTCTTGATACCACCCTGCAAAAAAGTGACCTTCCATCGTCAAGGTTATTTTGGATGAGCTGCTAGTAGGACGAGTTTCTGCCGTAGGCTCTGTCAAAGAGATATGCACCTGCCCCTGTGAATCTTTTTCATAATCGTTAGGGTTGAACATATCGATAATGGTAACCCCCGGACGTTCCATATACGTGCCGCCATTGGCGTTATACGTGACTGAAATCGTATAACCGTCCTTTTGATACTGTTCTAATTTAGATCCTTGCCCGCAAGCGGCTGCGCTAAAGCACAGCACGCTTAAACAAACAAGAGTCAATATCCATTTCATTTTCTTTTTCATACAACCTCTATCGTTAAGCCAAACGCTTACTCTTCATTCGTATTTTCTTCTACGCTTGCTTCTTCAAGCATTTCATTGCCTTGCTTTTTTTTCTTCGGCAATACGAATTTATCCACGCCAATGTATACCGCCAAGCCACACGCCAATACGGCAACGATTACAATAGCAATCACGTAAGGAGCGTTGCCGCCCTTCTTTGCGGGTGTTTGCGTTTCGTCAGAACTGATATCACTTGAACTACCATTAGAAGAATCACCGCCAATTGAAGAATCCCCGTCGTCAATTTCACCCTTCAAGTATATAATCATATCTTCCGCGCTTTCCAACTTACTCAAGTTGACTACAAGCGCGCGCTGTTCCAACGAAGGAAGCTGTTCAAATGCCGCACGAGCTGCAACCACCGCATTCTCATTCGCAAGAGTAATCAGCGTGTTATCTGGTAATGCGTTAATCATCGCGATAACCTTAACCGTTGCGTCCGAAGCCGCGTTGCTACCTTCTACCGTCGTTCCAAAGTACTGCGAAAAGATGAAAGTATTATAATTCAATCCGTTTGCAGGCTTTACCATTACAAGGTCATTATCTACGTAACCAATATGGTCTACGAAGTTCGCGCCAAAGTAGAAATTATTAAAGCTGGACGTTACGTTCCACATATAGAACTTGGAAATCCCCAAGCCTTCATATTCCCCAAGCTTACCAGTGTAAGGCAAATTGCTGTAAGATAAATAGGATGCATCGTATTCTTCTTCCAACATAGGAGCTTCAAAGCTTTTGAAAACTACAACCGAAAGGTTTTCACATTCATAAAAGGCTTTGTCTCCCAAGGCTTTCAAGGTAGATGGCAAGGTTACGCTTTCCAAAGCCGAACCCGCAAACGCTCTCGCTGTGATACGTGATGTACCTTCTTCCACCACATACGTATCGCCAACCTTTGCCATCGGGTACGAAATGAGTTCCCAACCCGTAGGTACGGTTTGATACAATACGCCGTCAATCACCTTCACAGTTGCGCTAACGTCATAGTTTTCTTCCAAAGTCGAACCAACCGTAGCGTTATCCTTACCGAACGTCGCGTCCACAACTTTACCGAATGTTTCAATTGCACATGCATAGAAAGGATTTTCACCAAGCTCTACCAACTTATTCCCCAACGTAACTTTAGTCACATTGGAGTTTGCAAAGGCAAAGTCGCCGATGGAAACAGCTTCCGTAAGGCTCACTTCCGTCAATGCCGTACCGTTAAAGGCATTTGCGCCAATCGTTTGCGCCTTGTCAAGATTCTCTACCGCTGCAAGCTGTTCACAATATGCAAACGCACCTTCACCAATATTTACGCCTGCTTTCAAGGTTGCGATATTAATCTTTGTCCCCGCAAACGCATAATTACCGATATCGCTTACATTTACGATTTCCGCATTATTCAACTGCGTGTTGTAGAAGGCATAATCACCGACGAAAGTAATTTGCTCGGGAAGCTCCACGTATGCCAAGGCTTCGCAATTTGCAAAGGTATAAGCGCTAATTTCTGTAATCTCATCACTGAAAATAACAGTGCTCAAAGCCGTATTCCCTGCAAATGCACCTTCCCCGATATATTTCACGCTCGTAATATTTGCCGTTGCAAACGTCGAAGCAACTTTCGTATATACGTAGCCGGTTAAAACTTCTTTTCCGTCTACATACTCTCTCGTGTATGCATATTGCCAAACGTTATTTTCCAAACAGTAATCTTGCATAATCGAACCGGAAAATGCGTATTTCCCAATCGATGTAACGCCCGAAAAATCTACTGCGTTCAAAGCAGCCGTATTATAGAATGCATAATCACCGATTTCCGTACCTGTTCCAAGCGTAAGATTTTCAAGCTTCGCATTGTCCGCAAACGCATAGTTCCCAAGCTTCGCCCCTGTTCCAATCGTTACATTCTTCAAACGAGAATATATGCCCGTATTGAAATTATAACGATAATAGCTATACGTTTTCACAACTTCCCCATTTTCATCCTTTACTTCGTACGTATACGCCGTATAGTATTGGAAATTTTCCGTTTCTTCGTAAGTAAAGAATTGGATAGGGCAATAAAATGCCGCTTCGCCAATCGTCGCATTATTACCAATCGTTACGCTTTCAAGTTTTACGTTATAAGCAAATGCATAATTAGCAACTTTTACATCATCTGCCAATGCTACCTCTGTAATTTCCGTGTTTGCAAACGCGTATGCGCCGATATCTGTAGCGTTTTTAAGGTCCGGCGTCATCTGAATATCCGTGTCCGTAAAAGCGTAATCGCCAATTATTTGCACGTTATCCATTCGTACTTCCTTAAGGTTCGTACAACCTGCAAACGCATAAGCGCCAACGTTTGTTACGTTATTCGCATATACACGGAAAATCTTTGTATTTCCGGCAAATGCACCCGTTGCTATAGACGTAATCGCCTTTAATCCTTCAATCTTATCAAAATTGATAACGTTTGCCGTCCCCGCATACGCAGGAGCAACCAAAATCAACTCGTTATCCTTATATAAGAATACTCCAGTGTTATCCGTAGACAATATACCGTTTTCTTTAACGACAAATTTCGCTACGTTTGTATTACCGAAAGCATACTCGCCAACAATAGAAACGTCTTTACCCAATATTACGTCTATCAACTGCGTACAATCGTAGAATGCGTACGAAGCGATAACCGCCGCGTTAATATCAATCTTCTTTAATTGTGAACAGCCTGCAAACGCATATTCACCGATTTTTATCTTCGGAGCTTCAAAGGTAACGCTTAACAACTGCTTGTTATTGTAGAATGCGCCAATCCCCAACGATTGAGAGGATTTTGGCAGTTCTACGTGATTAAGTTTACAATCTTCAAACGTATAGTTACCGATTGCAACAACCGAATCAAGCTCAATGGTTTCCAGCGCACAACCCGAGAAAGCTTTTTCATTGATAAACTTCGCATATTCAAGATTGATGGTTCTCAAGTTTTCACACCCAAGGAATGCTCCAACCCCTATACGAACCAATGATTTAGGAAGCTCGACTTCCTTTAATGCCGTCAAGTTTGCAAATGCGTACGCTTCAATCGTCGTTACCCCTTCAGGGATAATAATTTTCTCAATCGTATCATCACCGATGTACATTTGCTTGATGTAATAAGGGTCTTCTTTATCAATAACATCCCCTGCAGAAAGATCCTTATCTACATATTCGTATCCAGAGAACGCATAGGAGTAAATGGTGGTAATACCACGGTCCGAAGGAATTTCAACCACACCGCCAAGACCACGGTAGTTCATAAGATACATACTCATCGTCGTAAACGGATCTTTTACCGTGATGGAAACTCGACCAGAGTATAAGGTCGATTGACCGTTGAACAATACGTTTACCGTAACAATTGTAGTACCTTCTTGCTGTGCTACAATCGTGCCGTTTTCATCTACCGTAGCAATACGACTGTTACCTACTTGATAGGTAATCTTCGTTTGTTCGGGGAAGTTAGAATCCAACGTATAACGAAGGGTTACACTTTCAGACGGGAACATCGACAAAGTGTTGCTTGCGCCAAAATCGTAAGACCCATCCGTCAAACCGATTTCTCTTTCTTCAGAGGATACGTTGTAATATGCTTTGTTTACTTTGTAACCCGTAATCTCGAATTTGTTTACGGCAGGTACGTCGTATTTCTTATACCCTTCATCCCCTTCTGCGAGAACGGTTACCTTAACTTTCGCCGTGATTTTTTCACCACTCTTGTTGTAGCCAGTTGCCGTTATCCAAGCTTCACCGCTCTTTTTTGCGATAATCGTTTGATTTACAACGTCCGCAACCGCAGGACTGTCACTTTCAAAATCCAATACTTGCAACCACGTATCTGCAGGATATATACTCAGTAGGGATGTAAGATCTTTCGTTTCATTCGGGCTAATCCGAAGTTCTTCTTCCGTGAAATACATAGCGATTACTTCATCCGGTAAACGAATTTCATAAGTCCCCGAATTCATTGCATAATCGTAACAAACTGCGATAAACGAATTGTTTTCGATTACATCATTTCCATCCGTTGCCATATTGATACCTACCGATTCTTTTAATTTCGATACGTAATCAGTCAACTCAATCGACACCTTAGAGGTGGAGTTGAAGGAAGAATAAATAGGGGTTACATACTTGCCAAACGTTTCCATCGCAAATGTGTATTCAGGATTTTCCGACCGTACGATTTGACCGAGTTGCATACCCATCGCATAGTGATTGTCATATACGTAGAGATCGGCAAAAAGCTTAGTCTTCTTCGTCGTTCTATCATATTCCGTACGATAGGTAACATCCGTTATGATAGGCGCTTCAAAATCGATATATAAAGGAAATTCAAACGTATTACGAACGTTCTTTTGATCTTCCTTTGTACCGTAATCAATATACGAGGTTACAGTAACGGTATATCTCGTATTATTTTTTAGTTTATGCTCCAACGTAGAAAACTCTACATCGATAGACGCAGGGCGAATACTGCCACCAGAGTTGAAGGATTTGCGTAAGTTATACTCCGTTCTATTAAAAATTTCCTTACCCGTTGAATCTTCTATAATGGAAATATTTACTTCCTTTGCATTTCTAAGTAAGCCCGCGCTAATCGAACGAATCGAATTGATTGTTGCGTTGGTCGTACTTTCTTGGTTGGAAATCGCAATATGCTCTTTGCTTGCTGCAATTTGTGTTGCCGCAGGGTCCTGCGTAAAGTAATAAGTGCCAAGCGTTGCAATGTAGTCGGTGTATAACCCACCGATAACGCGGGTTGCGTAAGCATCCGCCATCAATTTATCTTCGGGGTCAATACCTTGGTTAATTTCGTCTGTATTCGTATCATAGTATTCTTCGTCGAAAATAGGAGCTTCCGTCCAGTCACCGTAAAAAGCAAGTAAAGGAACGTTTAGGTCTGTCGTTGCCCCGTTTACAGCGTCTAAAGTAATGAACCCTTCTACATACATACCATACTCAAAAGAATCGTCCATATACTTTTTATCCGTTTCTGCCAGAACCAATTTTACGGAAACCGTTGCTGTTTGACCTGCCCCTACCGTAACGGTATTGCCATTCTTTGTACCGTTCGTTACAGCTGTCACCAAAGTTTGCGTACCGCTGAGCAAGTAACCATCCTGCGTAACCGTCGTTTCACTATGACTAGTATACGTTTCGCTGACGCCTTCGGTAATTACCATCGAAGCAATATTGTACGTCGTTGCTTGATTGGTAATGTTATTGATCATAAACGTCATTTCATAGACGCCAGCCTTTTCTTTGTCATCACCAAGCTCCAACTTGGATTTTTCCATCAAATTGCCATCTTTATCCAAAGTTGTTAAATAGGCTTCCGCCGTAGACGCTTTTGTGATATTGACAAGACCTGCCCCCTGCTTTCTTACTGCATAGGGAAGCCCGTTTTTGTTATAAATAATATCCGCGGTAGACATCATCAATTGATTGACGATATCCGTAACCTGCTTCGGCGTCAAGCTTGTTTCCGCACCGAATACCCCGCTGTATTTTACATATTGACGAATCAATGCCGCCGCACCTGCTTGGTTTGGAGCCGCCATCGAAGTCCCAGATAATCTATCGTAATCGTTACCAGGAACAGCCGATAAAATTTCGCCGCCATGCGCCGTAATTTCGGGCTTGATTTGCAAATCAGAGGTGGGTCCCCACGAAGAGAAATCCGACATAAAAGGACCGCCTGTATTTTCTCTGCTGACAGTAATAATACCGCTACCTGCAGCCGCAAGCTTTTCACCTTCGTCTTGTGCGATGGAACATACGGGACCAACATTATCGCCAACCGACATTGAAATCGCCCCGGAAACGTTGTTGTAAATAATAATACCTGCCGCGCCCTTTTCCTTCAACGCAACACGAACTTTATCTTCGAAGGTTGTCGTACCACGTTTTACGAGTACGATTTTACCTGCATAGAATTCTTTTGCTTCTGGATAATCGGACGAACGACCGATACCAGGAATAGTTACGTATTCAAAATCGTGGCTTTGCACGTTAGTACCAAGAGAATTTAAGATATCATCCACGAAATCTCTTTGTTTTGCATCAGAAGTAGAAGCTTCGTTAAAGTAAATAATGTCGCCTTCATAAAGAAGATAAGGAGTCTTTACACCGTCAACGGACGCAACGGACAATGCCGCTGCATATGTCGAAGGCGAACCAACCGTTCCCGAATCGGGGTTGGAGGTCAACCCAAGGCTACCGTTCTTTTCCGAACCCATAGTTGCATTATAGCTATTAGCAGCGGAAGCAATCAAGGAAATCCCTGCTTCGCGGATGCTGTCGTAAACCTCGTTTACTCTTTCTTCATCCACTTCACGAGCAAATCCGCAACCAGAACCCAACGACATATTGATAACGTCAACGCCAAGCGTTACACAGTCTTCTAAAGCAGCCAAAAGCCAAGAACTTTTCGCTCCTTCTTGCGTATCCGAAAATACTTTCATAATGGCAAGCTGTGCATTGGGCGCAACGCCAATGAAAGGTTCGTTTACAACAACGCCTTTATCTTTATAATTATCCGCTTTACCCGCGATAATACCTGCAACGTGCGTACCGTGTTCAGAATTGATGGGAAGTACATCGGGATCTTTATCCGCATAGTCGTATGCATAAGGAACCTTTTTACTAATATAAACGTCTTCTGCCGTCAACCCGAGCGTCGATTGCGCCGCCGCCGTATCTCCAATATCCTGCGCAACGGTTTGAAGGGTAAAAGCTTCTTTCGTCGTGGTAAAGTTCTTTTCATCGAATGCAGGATGGGTGTAGTCAAGCCCCGTATCCAAAACGGCAACAACGACCCCATCGCCTTGATATTTGGACGCAGAGCTGTCGAAAATGCCCGTTTGGTAGACGTCAACTTCATTCGTGATAACTTCCGTTTCAGCCGCTTCGTACACTTCGCCGATAATTAAGGAAGCATCCCCTACGAATAATTTGTTTACAGACTCAAAATCCTTGGCCTTGATGGTAATTTCAAAACCATTTAATACGGTATCATATCTCTCGCCCAAAACATAAGAAATCCCTGATTTGCTCAGTTTCTTAATCAATTCTTCTTGAGCTTGGTGCGTTTCTTTCGCAATCTTTCTCGCCTCGCTTGAATTTACAAAGTCCGACAAGCTTTTAGATGTAACCGTATTCTTATAAATATCGACGAGCGATTCGGTATTCATCGTTACGATAACGGAAATATCTTGGTTTTCCGAAACCGATTCGGGTACTTTATAAATTACGTCGCTGTTATAGAAATTCTCTTGATTGGTCTTAATGGACGCATTTGTTTTGGTTGCATACGAAAGCGCATTGTTCCCTGCTTGCTGCATCGAACCTTGGCTCATCTTTACACTTTCCGCACAAGACGAAAGTATAAAGCAGGTTGCCCCCAACAAAGATACTATTTTTACAATTTGTTTCTTTAATCCAGCCATTTTCTTTTCCTATATATTTTTTCGATTGTTTTCGATTATTTTCAAATTTTGTTTTCGCAAGCCCGCGCCGCTTTGCCACGGGCTTGCGAAAAATTTTTAATTTATGATTCTTCTCTCTGATTTATTAAACTTCTTCTGGCTCTTCCTCTATTACTTCCGTAATAACAACCTTTCCGTCTACTACTTGCACCGTATATTTCGACATAGTGGTAGACACCGTATACGTTTGCGTTGCTTCATCGTATTCACAGCTAACAGCTACATACATATTCGTTTCCAATGCAAGCAACATTACGCCGGTTTTTTCACTGATGTCAACAAAGCTCTTTCCATCTTCCGTATACAGGGTTTGTATATTTTCTTTGCTAACCGTAACGGATTCGTAAATCGCTACGATTGTCGATTCTTCTTCACCAACCGTACCGCTGTCTTTTTCCGTGAATACAACCTTGTAATATTCCGTTGCCGTAATCACATCGTTTTCGCCCTTGGTTCGCACAATGCAATATACTATGCCGTCTTTCAATAAGAAACTTTCCGTTTCGATAACTTCTCCATTATTCGTAAGCTTTAACGTAAATACTGCGCCAGGATTATAACCGTATTCAGAAGTGATAATTCTTTCTACTTCTACCACATATCCGTTTTGTGCCGTCAAGGTTTGCACACGTGTAAAGGCACAGTTGATAAAGCCATACGCGCCAAACGCACTGTGTACTCTTAAAATAAAGTAGAATTTATAGGTATAGCCGTCTTCAGCCTGAACGGTTACGGTATAAAGACCGCTTTCGCTTTCTTCATATTCCGCCTTCTCTATTTGAATAAGGTTACCGTTTAAATCTACAAATCCGGAATTTTCACCGAACATACTCGTGAAATAGGATTCCACTTCCTCGCCTGCTTCATTGTATATCGTCGTCAACATAATCGACCCAAGTTGATTGCTGACGAACATATTCGCATACGCGCCAAGGATACTGTAATACATATAGTAGGTGTCCATATACGTATACGACAACGCTGAAACAATATATTTCATACCAACAACTTCATAGGTATTCATGCTATTGCCGTTTTCATCTTCACCGACATAATTTACTACAATATCAAAACGGTAAGCCCCAATCGTTACGTACATAGCAAACGTGCCGTCTTCCATAACTTCACGAATAACGTAACAATCATAGTTCTTTCCATCAACGTTTACGATACCTGTTACTTTGAATTCAGTCTCACCAGAAGGCGCAAACGTTAAATCCGTCAACGGCTTTCTATTTTCCACACCGTCTTCATCAATGTTCACAAGTACGGGATAATTATTTGCCGTATCCGTATTACGCGTGAATACGATTGCAAAACCGTCGTTTGCGTAATAGGTTTTGTCTTCGTATTCTTTGGTCGCCGTAAATTTACCAAAGTTGATTTTATGGAAGCCGTATGCATTTGCCGTTTCACCCGCTTCCGCTTCACGGTAAATCATTACGTCCCCAGATTCTTCAATATTATAATAGTAACGGGTTTCTCCCCCGAATACTGCAAAGCCGTATTTGGTAAATAACAAGGAGTCGAGCGATTGCGTAAAGTAGCCTCTTTCTTCCAATTCTACTTCCGTTGCAATCCCTTTTTCAATGTCGTATATATAAATACAAGCGTCCGTCGCGGCATTATTCACATAATACAACAAGTTTTCGGTTACCAATGTATAAGAACCTTCTTCCTTTGCGCCGTTCTTATCATATTTCACTGCATTACCTAGATCGTCTAAGATCAAAACAGACCAATCGTTTTCGTTTACAAAGGTACGCACCGCTTCTTTGTGGCTTACAATAAATACGTTGTATGCGTATGAACCGTAGGTATATACTCCTAATTCACCAACTAATACAATATTCTCGTTTTCCTTAATGTAGGTCAACGTATATACGCCGTTGACAACGCTATACGTACCATTTTCATCTACGTATACCTTTTCGCTTTCACCCTCTGCGTTTTCTTCCATCGTGTAAACAGCGAGCTTGCCATAACCGTTAAATTCAAAATACGTACCGTCCATCATAGAGTTATCCATAAGGATATACGCACCATAATCGGTTGATCTTGCGGTAAAGCCTTTGTCTTCAAGCAAATCGAAATAACGATAGCCTTCATCTAAAATCATCGTGATTTCGTTTTCAGCAGAGATTATGTATAATCCCTCATATTTCGTACCGTCTACGTCAATGAAAGTTGCACAATAACCAAATCCGTCAATGGTAAGTATCGCACCGCTTTCCGCTTGATATTCACCGTTATATTCTTCATTATAAGGCGCGATATAAATTGCAGACGACGTCGTCAATTGCAAGAATCTAAACGTCTTTCCTTCTGCCGTGAATACACAGATATAATATCCTGCGTCCGTAATCTCATCCGTTTGCGTAAACGTACCAACAAATTTGGTATACACGTCTTCTTCGTCTTTACTTTGCGCAGGCGTTACAATCACATACGTTGCACCGCCCTTACCGTCAAATTCCATATATTCTGTCGAAGAAGCCTCGCCGTTCGGCAACAAAATAGACGCGCTATAAGGAGCGGTATCTAACGTGATAAACGTTTTTTCTTCTGCATTGAATTCCAAATACAACGAGCCCGAAGACGTGGAAATTTGCATTAAGTTGTCTTGCGTTTTATACGTACCGGTTAATACGTAACCATCTGCCGAATAGATTGCAAAACCACCCACCAAAGTAAGCTTTGCCCCTTTATCAGACGAATAATATTCGGCATATTCGGTCGTTTCTTCTTCCGTAGTAAAAGAATACCAATAGTTTACACTGTATTTCGTCGTTGTAGTATCTAAATTGAATACAAACGATTTAATGGTTGCAAGATCTATGGGATCGGTAAATACGTCTGGAGCATCAAAATATTCTTCCGCCGTATATACGTATAAACCGCTTTCTTCATTATATATATAGCTCCCAACCGATACTTTTACATATTTCTTTTCCGAAGTATAGCCGTAAAGCGTAGCCATCCCGGAAACAGGCTCTTCTACCACCATCATAGGCGCATAATACGTACCACTTGCGTCTTGATAATAATATTCCGCATAACCGTTATTTTTCGTTGTCAATTCATATTCGACAACCGTTTCCGTAACCGTTTCCGTTTCGCCGCTGTCGTTTGTAACTTCTTTCGATACTTCCGTCGTGGTTTCCGTAACAAGGAAAGTATATAACGTGCCGTTGGCAGTCATTTTAACGATTATTCCGCCAAAAATGGAAGAACTTGTCGTGTAATAACCATTCAATATGACCGTACCATTTGTATATTCAGCTTTGCATACGCCGTCCAATTTCAACGTTGCGCCGTCGATTGATTCAAACGTTTTATCTTGGTCTTCGGTATAAAACATATACCCCTTCATTCCAAGTTCTTCCATAAGGCGAAGCACGCCAATGGCCTGACCATTTGCATTTTGCAACGTAAGCGTACCGTCTTCATTCCATACGTAATAGTAGGACGCATAGCTCGTTCCCTTATTATAAGAAGCTACGCCAAATCCATTTAAGGTAATATCATATGCGGAAGTATAATAACTGAGCGAACCATCTTCCGTTACAGCAAAACGAATCAATTTGCCCAAAGCAATATCTTCTTCATTTCTGATTTGGAACGCGTTCCTCTTTTCATTATTCAGGGTAATAGTACCTACGATGATCGTCATCGTTTCGCCAGCTTTGTCCCCTTCGGTAAACGTAATCACGTAATAGCCTTCTTCCGTGATCGTATATTTACCTTCGGAAGTCAAGGTTTTACCATCCTCACCCTCTTCCACGTATTTTATACCATTGTATTTATCAAAAAGAACCTTAGTCGTTTCCAATAAACCGCCGCCCACTAAATACAACGAACACGACTTTTCATCTCTCACTTCGCTTTCGTATACATACGTTCTATCATCGTTGATTTTACCAATCAACAAAATATCCCCGTTTGCATCATAGAAAATCGCTTCCTTTGCTTCAGCGTCGTATTCCCCTTCGAAGAATACGCCCCCGCGAGAAAGATATACGCTATCGTTTAAAAGATAAATATAATCGTTTCCACCGAACATATCCGTATAACCCTTTTCCCATACGCCGTATAAGGTTATGGTTTTTTCGGGAACAAACGTCGTATTTATTTCTTCTTCGTCGACTTCCTTATTGAATAATACGCTATTGATATAATTGGTTTCGTAAACAACTTCGCCAGTTGAACTTGTTGCCCAACCAATCAAGCAGTAGCCTTCCATTGCATAATTGTATGGAATTTCTACTTCCGTGCCATATAAAATCTCCGTCGAAACATATTCGCCCGTCTCCCCTTCCGGATAATTGGGACGGAATATAACCGTTATATTTTGTCTATCAAAATAATGCTTAAATACGTTTTCAGACTTATTTTCCGATAATTGTAAGGATGTAACGGTTTCTGCTGTTTCAATCTCTTTAAAACCAGCCTTTCCCACCGTAGAAATAAATTTTTCTCCTACGTAAGCATAACCCGTTTCCGTCATTTTATCATAACCGGTTTTATCCATGTTTTGAAGGTATATTTCTACCGTATATTCTATCTTATATCTTGCAGAAAGAACCAAGCCGCCTTCGGGCATTGTCGCGCTTTGCGACAATTCTCCGTTGCCGCTGAACCACGCGCCAAATACTAAACCTTCCTTCGTAGGCGTAAGGTCCTTAATTGCATTGTAAATATTGTCGCCAACCTTCAAATATACGGTCGTGGTTGCCAACGAACCGCCATTAAGCTCCAACGTAATTGCATGAAGCTGCGTCCACTTTGCATAATAAGTCACATTATCACTTGCGACCAAGGTCGTTACGGGTTCTCCAGTAAACTCTGGATTAGTATACCAGCCTTCAAAAGTATATCCCTCTCTTTCAGGAATGGGCAATGTCAATTCTGCACCTTTCTCTAACGTAACGTTGGCAATCGCATTGCCGCCGTTGGTATTAAATACGCAGGTATAGCTTTCTGCCCCCTCTTTACAAGACGCCAACGCTGCGGACGACACGCCAACCAAACACGTTAAGCCTGCAACCAAAAGAATCTTTTTCAGATTTTTCATTTTTATTTCTCCTTAAGAATATTCAAATATTCACAAATTGCTGTATATTATTAGCAAATTTTTTATTCAAATTTAAATCCTGCAAGCTCCCGACGCGATTTGTATCGCTTTGCTTTTACGGTTCAAATCGCGCCGTAGCTTTACCGATATTTTATAGACCTTAATTCGTTTTAAGGTTCAATATTTGTTCTTGTCAACCTGCAAGCCTATCTATATTTCACGCTTGCGCTTCACTTTCAGCACTTTCGTCTTCCGTGCTGTTTTCTATCTCTTCTTCCACTTCAACACCCTCTTTCCACACTGCATACAGCACCGTTTGTTTAGGGCAATTCGCTAATTCTTCCACTGCGTACATCGCTTCCGTTGCATTCGGATCCGTTGACCAACCTATACAATAATAACCTTCGCGCTGCGGTGCAGTAAGCACCTTTCCATTTTGGTATGCAATTGTATCTTCGTTATACTCAACCGAAACTACGTACGTCCCATCCTCCGACAAAGTACAGCCGTATACAATAGGGCGATACGTGGAATTCCATCCCTTAATCCAACCGTCTTGTTCCGTTTGTGCGTCCGTGTAAATCGTGAGATTTGTGCAACCGTGGAATACGTACTTGCCGATTTCATCCACGTCGCTATGTATCACCGCCGATTGCAAAGACGTTGCGCCTTTAAAGGCAAATTCTCCAACACGTTGAACACAATCCGAGATCACTAACGATTTCAAAGAACTCAAATTATAGAACGCATATTTTTCAATTGTTTCAACCCCATTGCCGAAAACAATTTTTTCGACTTGCGTACAATCCTTAAATGCGCGTACGCCTATCGTTTTAATGTTATCAGGAAGGACGATTTCCGTCAAATCCGTGCATCCTTGAAAAGCTTGCTGCTCTATGTTTTCTACCCCTGCTCCAAATTGAATACTCGACAATGCTTTGCACTTATAAAACGCTCTCGTAGAAACAACTTTCAACGAATCGGGCAACGTTATTTCCTGCAAGGATTCACAAAGCGCAAACGAACGAGCCCCCAATGAAGTCAAATGTTCGCCTAAATTAACAGATTTAAGATTGATACACGAAAAAAATGCATATTCGCCAATCGTTTGCACTTTTGACTTAGAAAGATCTACAGAATCTAACCATTGACATTTATAAAATGCCGAACGACCAATTGATTGCAAATTTCTAGGCATTTCTACCTCTACCAAGCGCGTACAACCGTAAAAGGTATAGTCTTCAATCTTTTTAAGATTATTATTTAACGTTACGGATGTTAAATTGCTACATTTGTAGAATGCGCCGTAACCGATATGCTGCACTTGCGCAAGGCCGGAAATACCGCTTATAAACGAGTTTTCATAAAAAGCATAATCACCAATCCCAATCGTACCATCCTTCAAAACAACGGTTTGATCGGAATTGTTTGTCGCCACCATACCAACAACCCAATTCCCCGCATAAATAACACCGTCGCTGCCTGGATTTTCCCACAGCTTTGTGCCTTTAAATGCATTCGTACCAATCTTTTCTACGGACTTGGGAATAATAGATGAATTTTCAAACGTACTGTTATCTAACAGCTTACAATCAAAGAAAGCATATCTATCAATAACTTTTAATCCTTCGCCCAGCTTTATATTGGACAACGTTTGACAATACGCAAACGCATAAGGAAAAATGTGCGTTACCCCATCTTTCGGAGAAACAAATTTGTTCAGCTTCGGACAGGCGAAAAAAGCATCTTCGCATATGTATTTTATCGAAGCCGGAAGCGTTACTGCTTTTAATTCTGGTAAACCTGTAAATACTTGTGCCGCAATACCTACGCAATCATTTTTGATTGCCGTGTCCGTAACCTCCATCAAAGTTGCTTTCTTATTCGTATGAATAGCTATTAACCATTTATCAGCATAAATATACGTATCGTCATTTTGCACAGCCGACTTATACAATTGCGTTCCTTGGAAGGCCGCTGCCCCAACGGATGTCACTGTAGAAGGAATTGTAACCGTATGCAAAGCGCTGCTATTATAAAAAGCATTCAACCCAATTGTTTCAAGTCCTTCTGGCAAATTGACAATCTCTAATTTTTCACAGCGTTGAAACGCCTTGTCTCTGATTGTTTTCAAATTACCTTGTGAAGCAAACGCGACGCTCTCTAATGCCGTACACCCCAAAAACGCACTATCGCCTATCGTTTCCAAGCCTGCGCCCAAACTTAACGAAGTCAACGAGGTTGCTTCCGAAAAGGCAAGTTCTCCAATGGTCGTAACCGAATCTGCAATTTTCAATTCAGTCAAGTTATAACAACGCCAAAACGCCGTTTCACCAATAGCCTTTACCCCCTCATGAATAACAACTTTTTTTAATCCCCTGCAATAAATAAACGTATCTTCATTTATCGTTTCAACGCTCCCGGGAATTTCTACCGATTGCAAAGCGTAACAGCTTTGGAACGCGGATGCGCCAATTGTTTCTACCGACGAAGGAATAACCACCGACGTCAACTGCGAACAAGACCAAAACGCTTTTTCTCCAATCGACCGTACGGTATCGCTGATAACGATGCTTTCAATATCGCTACTACGGAATGCGCTATCTGCAATAGCGGTAACAGGCTTTCCTCTATATACGGAAGGCATCGTAATATCGCCTTTGGCTGTACCCACGTCTTCTACCGTATATTCGCTGTTTCCCACTAATTTATAAATACATCCGTTTTCAAAATCCTTATGAAAATAGAGAATAGAAGACCATTTGGACTCTTTATACTTCGATTTCCCTCGAATTTCGCCTGGTATAGCTTTTATTCTTATTTCATAATCCCCTTCCGACAATCTCGCAAGAGAAATAGACTCCTTATTGGATGACTCTTGTTTCTTTTCGCCACTGTCCGCGTTTGTAATTTCAACAACGTAACTACGCGCATTTTCTACTTCTAACCAAGTCAACTTATTTGTCTCGTCAACTTTGTATCCAACGGGTGCCGATAAGGCTTCTTTCCCGCAAGCCGTAGTCAATACCAACATTGCGCACATTATCAAACCCAGTATAACGAAAATCCTAAACTTTTTCATAATATACTCCTTGGGCCTTTGATTCTTACCCTATTGCTTTCGCCCGTCAGGAACGCTATTTAACGTCCCCGACAGACAATTTCATCATTTCTCTTTTTTCTTATTCTTGTAATCACGAATAATCTCGTGCGGCCACTTAAATTTAAATTTGCGTACCGCAACTTCCAAAAGGAACATAATCAACGTCAAAATCATAAACAAGAATCTAGGATCAAAAACCATATCAATTCTCGTTATAAAGTTTTCAAAAACTTCTACAGGGTCTTCAAAGTCAGCAATGACCGCACCGTTGCCGTCCTCCGCCAACTTTTCCAAAAGATCAACAGAGGCCAACCCTTCGCTTTCAATATTCATATTATATTCCTGCGAATATGCCAACGTCTTAAATGTTTCAACCGTTTCAATGATATTCCCTTCTGCGTCGTGTTTATTTAAAACAATTCGATACGTACCAGTTTCTCTTACGACAATATTACATCTACTGTAATTATTCGCATCTGTCAAAGCCAACGTTACGTAAAATGGAAGCGTTCTTAATTCTTTTGCGTCTTGCGGCGCTACTTCCGTAAGCGAAGCAGCCACCTTTCCTTCCATATCGGTAATTTTGCCCGTAATATACTCGCCTTCGTTTAACTGCGTATAAACGCTTAACTGATTGCCGTAATTGTCTTCACGCAATTTAAACGTAATATCTTTTACGCGAATATCTTCTATGGGCATCAAATTGTCCACCACCCTACGGATAAAGGTTTGACCGTCTACATTGGACATAAACGACGACGACCATTTTGCATTGAGATCGGACATAAAACTGCCAACCATACCGTTACCGTATTTCCACTGCGCGTAAATAGGAACACCATATTCTCCCGACAAAATAACATCTGCTGTCGAGCGGGCTTTTGCCCCGTAAAAACCGTCCAACTCAACCGCCAATTGATTGTTGCTTTCTTCTAAAAGAAGCAAGTCGCTTATCAACGAAGAGCCGTCGTTTTCAATGAAAGGATTGAAGGTTTTTTGTTCAAATTCTTTGATTGCCGGAACATTCAAATCTTCGCGCATTTCACGCACCAAATCGCCACCCGTACCGATGTGAAGTCTACCATTGCCTAACGTAACCGCATCCAGCATTTGTTGATATTGTTGAGAACTTTGGCTCAGTCCAATACCAACGATAGACATCGTAATACCGTTGTTATAGTTGTTTACAATGAGAGGCTCGTAAAATTCTCTTTGTCCTTCCGAAACCATTGCGTCCGTTACGATAATAATGTGACGTTTTTCAAATCTCTTATCGCTTGTCAAGATTTGACCGGCACGTTCAATCGCGCTAGGGAACTCCGTCCCGCCGGTTGCCGTATCAATACGCAACAAAGCCGTTTCAATCGTACGGCGTTGCGTACAAGCCGTCATCCCCAAAATAACTTCCAATTCGCTATCCAAAGTCATAACGCCGAGATAATCTCGCTCCGTCAAGGCATCCAAGCAAGCTCTTGCACCTGCCAACGCCCATTCCAAGCTTGTATTGCCGTCATCGTCTTCCGAGGTCATTGATCCAGAACGGTCGATGATAATCATTACGCCCACGGGAGGGGTATAATTGATAGCTTGGACTGGTAGCATACGTTGATACAATGTATTATACATATCTTGGCGGTTATAAGCGTGGGGATTACCTCCTTCATCATCGCCGCCAGCCGTCAGCAAGCCACCGCCATATACGCGGACGTATTCTTCAAGAATTACATCAAAGCCTTGCGGCATATCTTTGTTTGCAATATTGTTCAAAATAACCTGATCGTATTCACGAAGCTCGTCTACCGTTTTAGGAAGATTATCATAATCGTAAATATTCACAATGTTAATTTCGTAAGGATCATTGCCCTCCACGTCCATTTCAGTGTTCAGCAACTGTTCAAGCTTATCTGACGTACCACTTTGACTTTCCAAAATCAAAATATGATTATAATTCTCCAAATATATATAAGAAGAATAGCTGTTGTTCTTTTCGTTATTATCTTCAACGCCCATTTCAAACGTTAATTCATGCAAGCCGTTAGACGTAAATTGGTGTTCAAAAGAAACAATCTGGTCACCTTTAACCAATTCTACCGTCTTCGTACCTAGTTCTGCATTTATCTCGCCATTGTCGTACATAGCGAATGTTGCCCGCATTTCAGCTTTACTTTGCACCTTAACGCTAATTTCGCAAGTGTCGCCAGCCGACACGTGATATTCGGGGAATATCACGTCTACCAATTGTGCTTCCTGTATATAAGGCTCAGCCGAGATGTACGCGGTATCTACTTTAATGCCATATGCCGCAACCGCTTTGATTGCAGTCGTTGCATTTTCATCTGTTTGCTTACCGTCTGTAATTAAAACAAGCTTACTCGTTTGAGGATTATTAAATAATCCTCTCGCATAATGTAATGCCGCCGCAATATTCGTCGCGCTTGTATCGGGCATATCGGCAAGCAAATACTGTTCATACATTTTATCTACATCTACATCCGACGTAAGGGGAACAGCATATTCCTGATCGTAGCCAAACGTAACGATACCTACTTTAAATCCATCGTATTTACTATAATCTAAGATGGTTTCTACCAATGCGTCGCGTTCTTCAACCACTTCGGCTTGAGAATCTGAAACGTCTACTAACAAAATGATTTCATTGTTCTCATTGGGAATTTGATAAAGAAATCTCATCCCGGAAAGGGTCAAAATCGCCATCGTCATCACAAGCAATCTTAAAACCAAGGCGGTAATACGATTTCTCGTTCTTCTATAACGCTTTGCCAATCGAAAGTAGGGAATAAATGCAAGCAACAATGTAGGAATTAGCAATAATAACAAGATCGGATATAAAAACTCTATTGTCAAATTGTACATTATACCCTCTCCTTTTACATATTATTACGAATTTGCAACAACCACTCAAGGAAAAGAATGGCAACCAACGCTGTTGCTAAGTATAACAATAAATCTTTGTTTACAATCGCATCATCTTGCATCCTATATGGTTCCGTCAACAAGTCTTCCTTGCCCCAAATATTGCTTTCACTCATAGGAATCGTAACAAAAATACTTTCTTTAACTTTATTTCCAAACGTAGTTTGCGTCATCGTATAAGTACCAGGAAGCGACACCTCTAAAACGGAAGGAAATTCTGTAAATGTAAGCGTTTCTTCTTCCGACGCGCCATCGCGCAAAACATTCAACGCTTCCCCGCGTGCGTTCAATTCAATTTTCTCTCCCACCTCAAACGCATCCTTAGATACCGTGGAAGGATAGAAATGATTAAAAATGTTGTTAATAAGTAACGGGAATTCTGGCAAAATCGCCAAATTAGAATAATGCAAACTGAATGCCATTACTGCGATTTTCGCGTCCTCATCATTCTTTACCGTCAAAACAGGTCTACCATCACAATACATCAAAGCCTTATACGTATCGTCATACGTTGCTTCTACAAAGCTGCTAACCGTAATAGCATCCACGTCGATATTATTCAAAATTTCGTGGGTTTCACCTTGTACAAGATTGATATTCTGATTCCCGTAATTATGGATCTTTTCCGCCCTAAAACCAACGCCGCTCGGGTTAGATAAAGGATCGAGCAAAAGCACAACCCCGTCCGTCGGCAATTTTTCAGGCATACTATGTTCAAAAATATAGAAGTTGAAACCTTCCGTGGCAAACTCGCCACCCTTTTTAACTTCCGTAATTTGCAAATCCCAACGATCCATATAGTATTGTTTCAATACGGACAAAGCATTGGGAACCCAAGGATTGGGCAAGCTACTTGCATACTGAATTTTTACAACTTCCTTTTGACCGTTGTAAATACTAAACCCATTATCTTCCAAAAACGAATCTTTCTCGTTGGAAAGCGCGTTTTCGATAGAAATATGAATGGATTGATATGCAAAAACCTGTTGATCCTTGTTTTCAATGAGAACGTATACTACATCGTCGGATTCCGTTTCGCTGCCTTGGAAATTATCGGCATTGATAAACACAATTCGTTTCGTTTGATCATCGTTACATTCAACGTCTTCCGCAACCAATCGGATTTTCGTCCCCTTATCCATACTATCCTGAGCGTTTGCATCTTGCACCTGCAATTCAACGTTTACCTTCGTATTTCGTCCATAACAAGCAATGTCCACGTAAAAAGCATAATAATTTTCTTCCAATTCCGCGCTTGCACTCAAAATTGCCATATTCCATTCGCCTTCTTGCGATACGTTTTCAACCTGAACGCCCGTAGGAACGTAATCGTACGTCGTATCCGTATAGAGATACACCATCGCGCTGGGATTTTCTTCCAATACCCTTTCACAAAGCGCCATCGCGCCTTCAATATCTGCATCACCATACGAGCAAGCAATGTCCCCAAAGGTATTTGACACAAGGGAATCCAATGTCGATTTAATCGTATCTTTATTTTCAATCGTACTTCTTTGGATAAGATATTCCGCGTTGCTCTCCGCTAAAATAATCGAAACCGTACCGTTGTTTGCCAACGTTTTATCCGACAGATCTGCCACGCGGTTTACCGCCGTTTCAAATCGCGTCGTCTTTTCCGTAGATGCGCGCATACTTGCAGAAGCGTCAATAATCGCAATTACTTCCGTTGCATACTCTTCTTGGCTTAAATTTTTTACAGGCTCCGTCAAAATCAAAGCGGACGCTGCCAAAATAAGAATTTGACACACAATAATCAAGATGTTTCTCAGCTTGCTGATTGGTAAGCGTTTCTTTTTATATTTTAAACTCAATCTCCAAACAAAGGTACTGGAAATGAGTTTTTGCTGGAAGTTCGGTCTAATGATGTATATGATAATCAAAACAACTATACTCAATAAACCCAACAACCCTAAAGGCTTTAATAATTCCATCATTCCATAATACCTACTTTTAACAATTCTCCAAACAACACTTTTTCTATCGGAGTGTCGGTACGAACCGTAATATAATCAACGCCGCGTTTCGAACAGAACGTACGGATATCTTCTTGAAAATCCCGCATCGCTTCTTCATACGCCTTCTGCATACCGCGAGTAATTCGAAGCTTCATATTCCTAAAATCGGCAATATCCACAGACTCCGAATCAATCAAACTGATGCGCCCGTCATATGCAGGCTCAAGCTCGTCGGCGGTAAGCACCTGTATCAATAAAACCTGTCTTTTCTTATAACACAGATAGTCTACGGCTTTTTTCCAGTTGCTTTCCGTGAAAAAGTCGGATATAATTACGGTTAATCCATTTTTTGTGCTGGTATCCGGACAACCCGTTACGCAAGATTCAATATTCGTATCTTCCGTAAAATCCAAGTTCTCCAGCTCGCTAATTGCACGAAAATAAGCCGTTTTTCCAATAATCGTCCCGAAGGGGTTTTCAGCGCGTTCTCCTTTCATCAAATGAAAGGAAACTTTATCCATATTATGCACAGCCAAAAATCCCAACGCCGCGGCCGCCGCAATCGAATATGCGGATTTTTTAGGATTATCTTTACCCATCGAAGCCGAACAATCCAAGAAAATTTGGATTTGCATTTGTCGTTCATCTGTAAAGAGCTTCAAAAAGTACTTCTCAAAACGGCTGTACAAATTCCAGTCAATACGACGAATATCATCCCCCAATTGATATTCTCGGAAATCAGCAAATTCAACCGTTTGACCGTATGTACTTACCAAATGCTTTCCTCCGAAATATCCCGCAAGGTTCGTTCTTAAATTTAATGATAATGTCTCTAAACGACTAAAAAATTGGTCGTTCAAGTATGATTCTTTCATTGCCATCTCCGTTCTTTCGCTTACTTATTATTCGTTTTTAGATTTTCTTATTTTTGGGATTTTTGCTGACTTCTTCCACAATCATTTTAATTACGTCGTCTGCAGAAACACGTTCTGCAATCGCTTCAAAGTTCAACTTGATACGGTGACGAAGTACGGGATATGCCAACTCGTCAATATCCGAGAAGGATACGTTAAATCTACCTTTAATCAACGCTTTTACCTTCGCCGCCGAAATCAATGCTTGACCCGCACGAGGCGATGCGCCTACGCGTACGTACTTTTTAGCTGCGTTCGTCGAACATTCACTGTCGGGATGCGTTGCACTCGTCATAATCATAGCATATCTCAAAACTTCTTCCGCAACGGGAATTTGATTTGCCGTTTCTCTCATACGCAACAACTCTTCGCCGTTACATACCGCTTCCGCAACCTCTGCCATCGTCTTTTGCGTCATATCAACGATTGCCATCAATTCTTCAAGGCTGGGATTGGGAACGATCAATTTAAACATAAAACGGTCCATCTGCGCTTCAGGAAGAGGATAGGTACCGTCTTGTTCGATCGGGTTCTGCGTAGCAAGCACGAAGAAAGGCTCTGCCAATTTTCTCGACGTACCCATAACCGTAACCGTATGCTCCTGCATAGCTTCAAGCAACGCCGATTGCGTCTTAGGCGTAGCACGATTGATTTCATCCGCAAGAATAATATTGCTGAAGATAGGACCAGGTTGGAATTGGAACGTGGAATTTCCATTTGCGTCCTTTACGATAATATTCGTACCCGTAACGTCCGCAGGCATAAGGTCGGGCGTGAATTGGATACGTGCGAAAGGCAAATCAAAAACACGACCTAACGATCTTACCAAACGCGTTTTACCAACGCCGGGAACACCTTCCAACAAAACGTTACCACCGGCAATCATCGCAATGATCGTGCCTTCTACAACGTCCTTCTGACCAATGACGTCACGCGAAACCTGTTCAAAAATATTTGTGCATTGTGCGCCAAATTGTTCAATGTCCTTTTCTGTTACCATATTTGTTACCTTTATCCTTAAATTTTTTATTTTTTTCGCTATTTTTCTATGTTTTTTTTGGGTATTTTTGCATTTTGCGCATTAAAGCCCAATTCTCAACTTTACCATTATATCATATTTTTTCATCAATGTAAACTAAAGTATCGAAAAATATGAAAAAAACTCGAAAAAAAATGAAAAAAAGGTGTTTTATAAAAAATTTCCGAGCGGTATAAATACCAATTTATACCGCTCGGAATTCTTCGTTTATAAAATTGTTAATTTTAGCCTTTTCGTTACAGCTTATTTATCACGAATCGTATCGTAATAATCATCAATGATATCCTTTTCACCGTCAGAAATATTTTCGTTCCCGTTCAGTTTTTCATTTGCTTGCGCTTCAGCGTCTTCTAAAGTAGAGCCGCCGTAATAGGTCTCATTATTCATAATTTGTTTGTTTTCTTGATTATGAGAAGAGTTGTTTCCATCCTTGTCAGCGTCTTCGCCGCTGGGAGGTGGCTTATGCCCCTTCCCGTCGCCGTTTCCGTCGCTACTATCTTCAGGAGAGTTTTCCCCTTCATCGGATTCGCCTTCTCCTTCTTCCTCTTCTTCGCCTTCCTCAGAAACTTCAACAAACATAGCTGTAAAGACAATGCTTTCGCGGATATTTTCATCCAATCTGTAAGGGTCGTCGCTCGTACATTCCTTACCTTCTTGAATCCAAACCCAACCCGCAAAGCAGTATCCGTCGTCGGGAATTGCTTCCACCGCAGTAGCCGATTCTCCTTCTACTACAATTTGGAAAATTTCGCCGTCAATAATCCCGCCGTCCGTTTCTTCGTAATACAACTCGTACTCGGGAACAACAGCTTCATTCGCCTCACCAAGCAATTCGCTGCCGCTAGGCAACAGGTCGTTCGCGCTCAAAGCATACACCGTAGTCGCCCCCGTGCTAAATACAAACGCAATCGACATAATAACAAGCATCGCCGTCGATATCGCCATTTTAACGTCTTTTGCCGCAACTTTTTTCAATGCGTTTAACGTATCTTCGCGCTGTTTCATCGCAATATACGATTGATCGTTTTGCAACTGCGTCATCGTCAACAATCTTTCTTCTAAACCCAATTCATCGACGCGACGAGCAATATCCTTCGTGGAAGGACGAAACTTCACAAAATATGAAAGTACCGTAGCGCCAATTGCCACAACTCCAAAAATTACAAACACCAACCAAAGCTGTTTGATTGCAAACATCCAAAACGTCACAGCAGATGCAAACAATGCCGCAAAGGCAAAGGCCAATCCGCATATAACCGCTTTCAACCAACCTTCTTTCGCAAGGCGGTTGTAATACTCTTTAAAAATCTTATCCGCCATACAGCGCCCTCCTTGTTGTAATTTATAGTAGCATTATACCACATTGTTTTTCAAAAATCAAATAAAATAACGTGCTTTAATCAAAAAAATACATAATATTCCAATTTTTTCTATAAAACGATTATCCTGCTATATCTCATAATACGCATTACAAGATATAGCAGGTTCATCTGTTATTTAGCTATAAGCTTCTTCGCCGTAAAAACTTACGCACCTTGGTAATCAAATACGATGGTTGCGTTCGTCTTCGTTCTATCGTTCCAAGACGAATTCCACGAAGTTGTGAAGTCTTTACTGTTACTAATGTATACGGTTTGTTCAGCCGTCCAACCGTCGAAGTTGTTTCTACCAACCTTTTCAACGGTTTCGGGAATATACAATGCCTTCATCGATTCACAACCGATAAAGCATTCGTACGCAATTTCCACAACGGACGCAGGAATTTCCACCGACGGCAATGCCGTACAACCCTTAAAGATGAATGCAGGCAAGAGCGTTATCGAATTGGAAAGTTTTACCTTTGTCAAAGCCGTGCAATCGTTAAACGCGTACTGCCCTACCTTCACAACGCTGTCGGGAATCGAGATTTGAGTAAGCGACGTACAGCCTTGGAACATATACGTACCGAGTTCCACAAGACCGTTATTCATCGTAACCGACTTAAGAGCCGTACAGCCTTGGAAGGAATAGTTACCAACCGAAATCAACGTTTCGGGGAAGACGATGGATTCTAAAGAAGCGCAATCCTTAAAGGTATACGTACCCATCTTTTCCAATGCCACAGGGAGCTTAATCGACTTAATTGTACTACCCTGGAACGCATAGTTGGGAAGTTCCTTAATCGAATCGGGAAGCACAATGCTTTCCATTACGGTATTACGGAATACGTACGTACCGAGTGTTTCAATCGTATTAGGTAACGTCAACGAACCGATCGTAGCTCCATCAAAGGCATAATCGGGGATTGCCGTTATGCTTTCGGGAATTACCAACGTTTCGATAACGCTATTTTGGAATACGTACTTACCAAGCGTCGTAAGGGTAGAAGGCAATACGATCGTCTTAACCTGCGCGCCCTTGAACATATACATAGGAAGCTCCGTTACACCTTCGGGAATTACAATTCTTTCCAAATTTTCAGCTTCCGTAAACGCATACGTGTTTATCTTGGTAAGAGCCAAAGGAAGCACAACTTCTTTACCCGCAAAGCCCGCAAACATATATTGACCGATTTCCGTTTCGTTTTCGGGCATAACAATCGTATTGATGTTTGCGCAACCATAGAAGGCATACTTAGCAACCGACATCGTATCGGTGATTACGTATTCTTCAATGGGATCCATACCTGCAGGATAGCATACAAGCTGATCTTCCTTCCAAAGCGTACCTTCACTTTCTCTAAACGTAGTGTTTGCAGAATCAACCGTGAAGTATTGCAATTGCTGACAATCGCCAAACGCTTTATCGCCAATCGTGGAAACCTTTGCAGGAATATTTACCGTCTTAAGGTTCGTGTTGAAGAAAGCGCCTTGGTTAATCTTCGTCACCGTTTCGGGAATGATAATGCTTTCCAAGCCCGAGCCGTCAAACATGTTATTTGAAATTTCGGTCATCTTTTCAGGAAGCGTAATCGTCTTTAATGACGTACAACCAGCGAAGAAGTAGTTAGCCAACTTCGCAGCCGAAGGATTCAAATCTACGCTGGTAAGCGCCGTACAACCGCTGAACGTATACGTACCATACGTCGTTACCCCCGACAAATCCATCGATGTCAAGGACGTACAATTTTGGAACATATAGTTACCCATCGTCGTCAACTTAGGCATCTCTAATGTGGTCAAGGACGTACAATCGGCAAACGCCTTATAGGCGCCAATCGACGATGAACCGCTCTTACCTACGTAAGAAGGAAGCGAAACGGAAGTCAACGAAGAACAACCAGCAAAGGCTTGCGAACCGAGAACCACTACACCGGACGCATCGCCGATTTCAGTCAGCTTAGGACAGTTGTGGAAAGTTGCGTTGCCGATAACTTTTACGCCTTCGTGCAAAATAACTCTTTCAAGATTCAAGCAGCTACCGAATACAGCTGCCATATTGTAATTCGTACTGGTTTGATAGGTACCAGAGCTCGTAATAGGAGCCGTTGTGCTCGTCGTCACGTGCTTATTATCCGCCAAGCCTTCCTTAAACGCCAATTGCGTTACGCCGGTAGGAATCGTCACTTCGATAAGGCCAGAGAAAGCAAACGTATGATAGCCAAGGAAGGTGATAGAATTGGGCAATTCAATACCTTTCAACGAAGTACAACCTTCAAACATCGCGTTTGCAAGCTTGGTCGCGCCCGCAGGCAACGTAACGTCGCTGAGCGCCGTACAGCCCTTGAACATCGAAGTTGCCTTCGAAAGGTCGGTCAACGCGTCGTCAAACACAACCGTTTGAAGGGATGTACAATTCAAGAACATCGAGCCCGCAAACGTCAAAACGGAACCGGGAATGGTTATCTCGGTAATACCGTTACAACCTTCAAAGCAGTTGCTGCCGAATTTTTCAACCGTTTCAGGGATAGACAAGTTTGTTATCAGCGCACAATTCTTAAACGAACCGGAGCCTATTTCCTTCAAAGTCGTAGGTAATACAACTTCGTTGTCGTTGCCAATAATATTGCCCGTTTCGTCGATAAGCTTAATCGTCGCCAAGGACGTACAGCCGTTGAAGAATTGATTGGGAATAATATCCAAGGAAGCGGGAAGAATTGCCGACTGCAAGGACTTACAATCTTGGAATGCATAAATATCCGTAGATACTTTTGCCACTTGATAGCCCGCGGGAAGCACGATACTTTCCAAGCCCGCGGCTTTAAAGGTATATTGACCAAGAGCCGTCAAGGTGCTGGGCAAAGTGATGGACTTCAACGCCGTACAGCCGTTGAACATATAATTGCTTAATGCCGTATAACCTTCGGGAATCGTTACTTCCGCAAGCGAGGTACAATTCTTAAACAAATACGTACCTACGCTGGTAACACCCGTGGGAAGGTCGATAGACGTCAACGCCGAACAGTTTTCAAATACGTTGTCACCAACCGTCGTCAAGGCGATATCCTTTGCGAATTCAACTTCTTCCAAGGACGTACAGTTCAAGAACGCCTTTGTACTGAGCACCTTCAAGGTTTGAGGAAGCACAACCTTCGTCAAGCCGGTTTGATTTTCAAAAGCATTCGCATCAATTTCTTCAACGCCTTCGGGAACGATAAATTCACCCGAAATATCGCCGTAAATGAAACGGATAGCCGTAAGCTCCAAGTTCATAACGATGGGAAGCGTAGCGTGCAATGCAAAGTGTCCATTGCCGGGAGCAACGGTAAGCTGCGTAAGCGAAGGACATCCCAAGAAAGCGTCGTCAATCTTCGAAACCGTGCTAGACAAATGTACAGATTCCAGCTTTTTGCAACCATAGAACATATTAGAGCCAAGCTCAAACGTTTCGTAGGTTTCGGGGAATTCAAATTGAGTAAACGCCGCACCGCCATAAGAACTTGAACCAAAAGCATAGTTACCCATCGTATTCAAATTGCTCTTCCCTTCAGCATCCAATGCAAATGTAACGCTCGACAAGACGTCGCAACCCGCAAAAGCATAATTGCCAATTGATTCTACGCCTGCGGGAATCGTAACCGACGTCAGTTTAGAATCTTCCAAAAATGCGCTTGCGCCGATAGACGTCAACTGCGAACCTTCCGCAAACGTAACGCTGGTGAGCGATTTATTGTAACCAAACGCAGAATCGCCAATCGTCTTCACACCTGCGGGAATGGTTACGTTAAGCAACGTTTCTACATAATAGAATGCATTCGAGCCAATTACTTCAACCGATTCGGGAATAGTAATACTCGTAAGCTTGGTCCTGTAGAACATTCTTTCCGGAATTTCGGTGAGATTGATTCCATCGCCAAAGGTAACGCTCTTCAAGTTTTCCGCTTGATAGAACATATAACTGCCAAGCGTTTCTACCCCTGCGGGAATATAAATACTTTCAATTGCCGATACGGTTTGTTTTGAGCCGTATTGATTTGCACCGGCAGCAAACATATATTGACCGATCTTCGTCGTTCTTTCAGGGAATTCCAACGTTTTCAAATTTGCGCAACCGCTGAAAATACTGTAATAGAAGCCGTCGCTGCCCGCCGTTCCATCGGCAAATTCAAGACCTTCCGTACCGCCCTTTTCAAACGTTACGGTCGTCAAAGCCGTACAACCGCTAAACGCTTGGTCTTCAATCAAGGTAACGGTGTTCGGGATATAAACTTCTTCCAATTTGCTGCAATATTCAAACAAGGAAGTGGGAATCGTCTTCAAGCCCTTCGGAAGCCCCACGTAATTAAGCGCTTTACACCACCAGAACGCTTCGTTTTGGATTTCCAATTCGTTACCCTCGGGCAATGCGCCGGAGAAGGTAACGCTTGTAATATTTTCATTGTAATAGAATGCTTGATACCAAATCTTTGTTACGGTGTTCGGGATTACAATTTCGCCCGTTGCGCCTCTGGATACAAAGCAAAGCTCAGTAATGCCAGCATCCGATTTTTTGTAAATAATACCTTGGTTTGCCGCATACGTCTTATTATTTTCATTAACAATAATTTCCGTCAATTTATTACAGTTATTAAATGCGGTAATCTTAGCATAGTTTACACCGCTGGAGGTTACGGACGTTTCCACCAACGTTTCCAAGCTTTCGGGAAGGCTAACCGACGCCAAGCTCGAACAGCTTTGGAATGCGTTTATACCAATCGTCTTCACACCTTCGGGAATGACAAGCTCAGTAATATCAACGCCATAGAATGCCGATTCGCCAATTTCCGTTAAACGGCCAGGAAGTGCAAGCGTCTCAAGGGACGTATTATAGAACGCCTTTTTACCAATCTTAAGGGCTTCCGTACCGCCTTCTTTAAATTCGAGAACGGTAATCTTCGTGCAGCCGGCAAAGGCTTCTTCACCGATATCGGTCACCGTATTGGGAATGGTAATTTGGGTAAGCCCAAGCTTGTTCTTAAATACACGTGCGCCTATTACCTTAACGGTTTCGGGAATTTCGTAGTCGCCCTGTCTTGCCGTGGGATAATACAAGATTTCCGTAAAGTCCTCACCAAACAATACGCCGTCTTTACTTTCAATATAGTCGTTGTTATCCGCAACGACTACGTTTTCAAGCTTATCGCCGCATACGCCCGCAATGTCAAAAGCAACTACGTTTTCGCCCAAATACAAATCCGTGACGTAGAATACGGGCGACGCAGCCGTCGTACCAAACGCATTTACTGCCAACGTCGCGTTTTCATTCGTATTCAAAGTTACCTTCGTCAAGTATTTATTGTTACCGAAAGCATTTGCGCCCAACGATACAAGGTTTGCAGGCAACGTAATTTCCGTAAGCCCGATTTCGTCGGTCGTATTCGTACAAGTATAGAATGCGCCTTCTCCAATCGTCAAAGGAGAATCGTCCGCTTGCCCTTCAAAGGTAATCTTCTTCAAGCCCTTACATTCTTTAAACGCTTCTTTACCGATGGTTTGTACATAGTTGGGGATAATAATCTCGGTAAGGTTTTTACAGCCGCTAAACGCCTTCTCCGCTACGTGCAATACGCCTTCGGGAATTTTGTAAACGCCTTCTCTGCCAATGGGGCAGTAAACAATCGTCGCGCCATCCGCACTGCAAAGAATACCGTCGTTGGACGAATATTGTCCGCCTATACCCGTAATGTTGACGTACTTCAGCCCCGAACAAGACGCAAAGATATTGATGTCAAAGTCAGCCAAACGAGCGGGTAACGTAATGTTTTCCAAGTCGCTACAAGACTGGAATGCCTTTTCACCAATCGTCAATACTTTTTCTTCTTCGCCATTAGGAGTTCCCGTAAAGGTGATTGTAACCAATTTCGAAGAAGAGAACGCTTGCGCGCCAATATTCGTTACCGTATAAGGAATAGTAATTTCAGTAAACTTAGCCGATCTGAATGCGCCCGCCGCGATTGACGTCGCGCCTTCGTGGATAACCGCAACTGCGTCTTTGCGCGCATAGGGATACATTATAAGTTCTCTTTCCGTAACGACACCGTTCTCGTCGTGCGCAATTTTATAAAGAACGCCGTTTTGAGATTCGTAGAAACGTTCGTGATTTCCTTCTACCGCATAAATATTGATATTTTGAAGCTTGTTACAAGAGCTAAACGCAGAACCTGCGCCGTATTGCCCCATAATACCAATGTTAACGTTTTGAATGGTGTCGGGAATATTAACTTCTACAAGCTTTGTACAGGACTTGAACGCGTCCGCTTCTACCGTCGTAACAGGCTTGCCGTTATATTCCGAAGGAATGGTCACAGACGTAACAATAGAAATCCCCGAGCCTTGAGATACTGAGTACGCCGCGCCGTTGTTGATTTCATTAAACGTAAAGATTTCAACCCATCTCGCATAGAGCGTTCTGTCTCTTAAATCGTTCCATACGCCCATACTCGCACCCGTAGAATCGGTATAGCAAAGCCCTGCACCGTCCGGTTCGGTATACCAACCGGCAAACGCCTTCGCCGCGTCCTGCGTTTTTGCTACGGGTAATTGATATTTTTGTTCATAATATACTTCAACGTTTTCTTGGTCAACGCTGCAGCCATCTTCCAACGAGAACGTTACCGCAAACTGTTGAGAAGCCCAATGCGCATAAATTTCGACATCTTCTTCGCCTTGTACGATTTCATCTTCATACTTCGCGCCGTCAATACCGTTAGGCGTATTGTACCAACCCAAGAAATTATAACCCAGTCTTTCTGCCGAAGGCATAGCAATCGTATCGCCTTGCGCTTTGTATTGATTTGCAATCGCGTCGCCGCCCGCCGCGTCAAACGAAACTTCGTACGCGTAAACTTCAATTACTACCCAATTAGAAGGATTGCCGATATCGCTATAACAACGTACTTTAACCGTGTTAGAACCTGCTTTTGTAAAAGTAATAGCCGCTTTCGTTACGTTTGCGTCCACCATCACTTCTTCCTCGTCGTTTATCTGTACGCCGAAACCGGACGTATTCAAAACGGGTTCCCAGCTAACTTCGCCGTTTTTATAGGTGAGTGTATCCGCCATCGTAGAGAAACGAATCGTTATACCGTCGGAATAAGTCGAATCCGAACCCGCCGCAGTACCGACAGCCTTAATGGAAACCGTGTAGACTTCTTCCGTGCCAAGCGCTTCGCTCGTCAAAACAAATTCGTTCGTCGTCGATTCAAATTCTTTATTGTTAATTTTTACTATGTATTTCGACGCGCCTGCCACTGCGTCCCAAGCAACTTTATTGCCATCAAGGCGCACGTTCGCGGGCGTAGCGAGCGTTGTTTTCACATACGTAAACTCCGCCGCATCGGGAGAGTTATAGCCTGCCGCGATCGGGGTTACTTTAACGGTCATTTCGCCACTATAATATTTAATAGAACACGAAGTTTCCGTAACCGTTGCTGTTTCAACCTTTCCATCAACGATAATTTCTACCTTGTAGGAAGTTGCGTTTTCAACCGCAGTCCACGTTATTTGCTGACCGTCCGCGCTTGCCGCAAGCCCGTTCACAGCCGCAAGATCCTTAGAATATGCGTATTCTTCGGATACGGATTCCATATATCCTTCCGCTACTGCCTTAACGACAAATTTAATACCGCCCTTTTGCATTGCGCAGTTGGAGAAATCGTAGGCGGTTTCCGTCCCAAGGTCCACTTCCGTATGCGTGTGATCGTCATCCCCACAATCTACGGTAATATAATACTTCGTTGCATTTTCAACCGCATTGAAAATAAGTATGGAGTCTACAACCTTAAAGGTGCTGACTTTTGCCAACGCTTTGTTCTTATAATATACTTTCGTAGCCTGATCGTTAAGCGCGATTTCAATCACGTACTCGCCGGCAGCAGCAGCCGAGAAATCATAAGAATACGAAGTCTGCGCCGTCTTTTCGCCGTCAACCACTTTTGATCCGTCGGGCGCAGTAATGGTTACGTCATATTGATTGTTGACGCCTTTTGCAGACCAAGTAACCCCTTCTGCCGAAACGGATACTTGGGGAGCGGCGCTTTCCCATACAGCATAAAACGTCGTGTTTTGCACGAGCTTTTGATCCGTGTATTTGTATGTAAGCTTTTCAGCGTCGTCATAATCGCTTACCCACCAACCCGCAAAGGTTGCGTTCTCTTTCTGGGGTTCGGGAAGTCCATAGGCAACGCCGCCAATCGTTCTTACGGTTTCTTCTAACAACACGCCGTCGACAACAAATTTAACCGTTACGTCCGCATCGCTAGCAACCGCTTCCACGAAACGAGCGTAAATCGTGACGTCCGCCGTAATAGGCGTCGCTGCGAAAGCAAAGGCTTTCTTAAAAGCGCTATCTACGTACCAACCCGCGAATACGTACCCTTCTTTTACAGGGTTTTCAGGCTTTTCTGCCAATGCGCCACTGCTTACGGTTTGCGTCAACGCACTGTCAACAGCTCCGTCCACACTGAAAGATACGGTATATTCTACTACTTCTTCCTCACTGCTAGACGAGCTATCGCCTACGGGCGTGCTAATCGATGACGAATTCTCTCCGCCGCCACCGCAGCTTGCCAACGTTGCCGCTGTTCCCGAAAAGGCTAACGCCAAACAAAGACACAGCAACAAGTTCTTTCTCTTTTTCATAATAATCCTCCTTCATGAATTATTTGTTTAAAGATTTTTCTATACGGATAAACGGCGTCCCGTCTATCCCACTTTCGACTGCTTTTCCTTATTTATCGAAAGATTATTCCGTGTATTATATACCCTATTATTGTCTAATCTGTCATCGTTTTTTGCCCATCAAGGTAGACTGCGACAGTATACAATGATATTGTATGCGTTTATTCTATCACATCTTTTTCACCTTTGTCAATCGAATTTTATGATTTTTTTGAAATATTTAAATCATTTTTCGAATTATTTTACCAAAAAATGCTTATTTTTGCTAAATTGAGCGTTTATGCATACATTTTAATCGTTTTTTGAAGAAAAAAGACGTTCCTTCCCACAAAGAAACGCCTTTTTTTCGAAATTTCTATATTTAAAATAAAATTGCGTAATTTATAAACGAATTTCTCCTTTAAAATCGCAAGAGATACCGCACGCTGCGTTTAAACACCGCTCGACGCGCGCTTCCGTTTGCAAGTCCACTTCCAAAGCTCTTTCGCCGCGTACCGTCGCCGCAAAAGCTCTGCACATATCCGCGTATCTGTCAAATCTTTCGCTGTCTATGCTTTCGGCTGCGCCCCAAGCTTCCAGCTCCAAATGCGACGACATCGCAAACAAATGCTTTTCGTCTTTACCGTAGTGCGTTTCGAAAGGTTGAACGATAATCGTGCCTTTATCCCCGCTGACCGTCAAATGCCGACGCTGAAATCCGCCGACGTCCAGCATACTGCTTTTCACCGTGCAAACGCCGTCGGGGTATTGCAATACCGCAAAAGCCAAGTCCTTCGCGTCCACCCCTTCGTGTCCCGTCGTCGTATTAAAAGGCGTAATACTTTCGGGTACGCCTTGCAAACGCACGACCAAGTCGAGCATATGGCAACCCAAATACTGCATCATACCACCTTGAAAAAGTCCCAACCATTCTCGTTTATCGGGGGGATAGTAACAGCTCATTTCCGCGTCAATGGAATGTATTTTTCCGATTTCGCCCTTTTTTATCCGCTCAAAAGCTCGCAAATGCCAAAACAATACGCCGTAATTATCTCATATTCGCAAGCCGTCTTATATGCGCATATTGATACAAAATTGCGCTGTGGCACGACTGTTTGTTGACAGCGAAAACTATTTCCTATACATTTTACTATGTAATTATACACCCGCTTTGGTTATCTGTCTTGTTTTTTTGAAAGAAAATTTGCGTTTTTTTATACAAATCATAGCTGTTTATATAAAATTTATCCCTTTCTTTTTATATGGAATATTATGCTTCATAGCTATTTTAGCAATTTATGGCAACACGCTTGCTTTTTTATATATTAAAAATTGCGATTTTTTATATAAGTGTTTTTCGAATAATCATTGTATATATGATAAAAAACACGGCGGCTATCCATCGTGGATAACCGCCGCTTTGTCGTTATTTTATTTAAAGAACAAGCCATTTAATTTCGTAAGGCTTTAAAATCAATTCTTGCGCGTTGCCGTCCATATCGTAAAAAATCGTCGTTTGATTTTCGCTCGTATTGTTGGTGATCGCGTACCTGTCCCCATAGAAATGGGCTTCGGCGAGCGGATTTATACAGTAAGACTTCTTATCCAAATCTTCCTTATCCGCCGTCCAAAGGATAGCGCGGTACAAAAGCTTCGCGTTTTGCGCGCTGTACGGCAAGCCTGTGATATAGAAGCTTCTACCCTTTCCGTACTTGTTCGTCGCCATCTTCACTTCGCCTACGTTTACCTTTCTGGTAAATCTATCCGAGAATACGATATCGACAACGTTGGTCCCGTCCAGCGCAAAGATATTCTTTTTATCTTCACCGTAATCTACGGGGCTGTCGATACCGTCTAAAATAAAGTGTTCCTTGTTTGCGTTGATATTGTACTTATCTTCGCCAAGCGAAATACCAAGCTCCTTATCTACGCCCAAAACGTCGGAAAGTTGGAAGAACTTTCCGTTCTGCAAATAGGCGGTCGGCTCGCCAACGCCGATAAAGCCGCCGCCGTTATAAACGAATTGACGCACTTTCGTAACAATTTCTTCGTCTGCCCAAAATTCGCCGCCGCTCCAAGCCGTACCTGCGTCGCCTGCGTTGATGACTACGTCAAATTCGTTCAATTTACCCGCTTTTACGTCGTCAAAATTGATGAAATGCACTTCTACGGGCAAACCGCTCAACGCTTCGTAAATGCCTTGATAGGAATAGCTTTGCTGATACCAAAGCTCGTGCGCGGTCATATTGCACATCCAACTACGCACCTTGCCCCAAGCGTTTAAAACGGCTACTTTTGCAAAATTTTTCGGGGTTTGCGACTTCACCGTATCATAGATATATCTAAATTCATCGCATACCTGCCCCGCCCGTTTTATAAATTTCGGGAATTTTGCGGCAAGTTCGAGATACCCGCCGAAGCCGATTCTATCCAGCGGATTTCTCATCATTGCGCGGCGCGCCGTAATCCAATTATTGTTAAGTTCCGCCACCGCGTTGTCTTCGTTGCCGTCAAAGAAAGTATCGGGGAAGAAGTACGGCAAAAACCGCCCTTCCTTGTATTTTACGCCTTCTACGTCGGAGAGCATACGCACCGTTACGCCGCCGCCAACCGAGCCAACAAGCGCGTCAAGGTTTAATTCTTTGTATCTTTCGCCAAAGATTTCCGCGCCGATCCAGCAATCGCCAAGGAACATCATCGCTTCCTTGCCGTTCTTGTGTGTAATTTCCACCAAATCCTTGACTGTTTCCGTGACGAAATTTTGCACGAACTTCATCCAGTCTTTATATTCCTTGGTGGGGATACGGTGCGTTTGGTTATAATACCCTGCGTCCACAAGGTATTCCGCGCGCATTTTATAGCCGTACTGTTTTTCGAAATCGTCTAACATGCGGGGACTGACCGCCATATTGTAGCCAAACCAGTCTACGTTGCGTTCTTTGCCGTATTGATTAAAGACAAGGGAGAACATATAAAGGAACGTAGTAAAACGCACAACGTTACTTTCAGGGTTTTCGTCGCACCATTTTTGCAGGTTATCGCGAATAAACTGCTTCGTCTTGGGATAATAAGGGTCGTACATAATATGATGCGGTTCGTCCCAGCTGTTTGTAATGTAGTTGTACATATGTACGGGGTGCCATAAAGAAATGCCCAAAAACGCCACCGTATATTGATGGAAAGGGGTTGCGTTTTTAATAATTACGTTGCCGTTTTTTTCGTCAATTTCCCATTCATCGCATACCTGCCCCGTTGTTCTGTCGATAACTTCGATATGCTTGACCGCTTCTGGTGTGAAGTCAGGCTTGACTTGTTCGGCGTAAAAAGTATCCATTAAATGCACGGAAAGAGTGTTTTCCGTTGCCGTGATAAAAGGCGTCATAATGAACATATGTTGCCATTCGTCGGGGTTGTTTGCCGCCCATTCGTGATTGCCGCGATCCACGAAA
>JBGVRC010000177.1:0-8152 GCA_045128055.1 Candidatus Scatosoma sp.
GGTGTTACTTTTAATTTGCCACTTGCCGTTTAACTCAAACTTTTCCATAATTTCTCCTTCATACCTTACAGGCATTGCATTTCATAGGTTAGCACACAAGCGTATTTTCCCCTTTTTGCAAAACGCTTGGAATTATTAAAAAAAATCTTTGGTTATAATTATAACCAAAGATTTGTTAATTGTCAATAGCTTTTTCAAACTTTTAACCAAACGACCGCAAAAAATGCCGTCATATCCAGCTTTTTACGCTTATTTAATCATATCTTGCCAGTCTGCCCAGTTGTTCTTAACGAACAAGTAGTCCTTTTCCAAATAGTAGATAGGGTCTTTGGACGAACCAACCGCCGTGATCTCCGATTCTACGCGCGCGCCACGGGGCCACAAGTTTGCCTTACCCTTCAACGCCAATTCGCTTTGGGACGCAGCGGAGTAAATTTCAAACTGGTCTGCCATCTTCAAAACCGTCTTACCGAACGAACCGACTTTACCGTACAATTCGGAACTTTCGCTCGTATCGTAAATGAAAGGACGAACCGCGTTGGAATATTGCGTGTAAAGCGCGCAAGCTTCTTCCGAAGAAAGGTATAATAAGAAGTCTTTTGCATCTTCTTTGTTGAGTGCCATCGAAGGAATAAAGTAGTACGCGCCGTAGTCCGCCGACAATACGCGCTTATTATCCGTGGATTCGAAGGTAGCCGAACGCAAAATCGTGCCCGCTTCGTCGGACATTTCGGGGATTGCGAAAATACCGATGTTTTCGTCTTCCAAATAAAGCTGCATTTCGTTTTCAAACCAAGAACCGTTCAACATCATCGCCGCAGAGCCTTCGATAACTTTATACTGCGCGTTGGTGTTGCTGATCGTTCTCGATTCGTTATACGCATAGCCGCCTTCTTTGATAGGCATAAAGAATTTAACGAGATTTTCAAGAGCGTACTGTTTCGCCGTACCGATAGAACCGTCTTTATTATCCGTCAACGCATACGTTTCAATGCTGCTGTATTCGTGGAATTTATCCATATTCTTAACGCCTTCGTATTGCGTCATCCAGTTTTCCGTTGCGAAATACAAATACCCTTCCGCTTCTTTACACCAAGTAATCGGCGCAACCTTGCCTGCGGTGTCAGCCGTGATTTGTTCGCACAAAGCTTCTAATTCCGCCGTCGTGTTAGGCACTTCCCAACCGTATTGTTCAAACAAATCGATATTATACACGAAGCCCGTAACGCTGGTATATTCGGGAATCCCATAAACTTTGCCGTTCAACGCAATCGATTTTGCCGCGTTACCCGTCATACTTTCCATCATCGTTCTGCCGTCAATCGTCTGCTCTTGACAAAGGTCGCTAAGGTCTTCCATCCAACCTTCGCTGATCCACGTCTTCATAACGTTACCGTAAGGATAGGAATAAATATCCGATACGCCCGTGTTCGAAGATAAGTTGTTGGACGTCGTACCTACGATTTCACGGTTCGCATACAATACGATTTGCACGTCAGGGTGTCTTTCCATATAACCGTTTGCTACCGCAATATACGGATTTTTACCAAACCCTGCGTCCAAAAATTCAAAAACAACTTCTCTACCGCCAGTTTGTATAAGCTCTAACCCTTCTTCTCCGCCGAGAAGACCGCCGCCACTGCCACCGCACGCCGTCGTGGAAAGCGCCGTCGTCGCAACCATCGCCAAACAAAGTACTTTGTTAATTTTTTTCATGATTTATCTCCTGATACTTTTTTCTTTTACGTCTTATTTCAAAGGAATGATGAAACGGCCTTCCCCGGGATACAGCACAAACGTGTACGTGCCGTCCTTGTTAAGGGGAACTACGTATTCTTCACCGAAACGATACATCAAAAGCCCTTTCGCGTCCTTGAATTGAACGGTTACCGTGTTGTCAAGGTTAAACCAAGGGTCGTTGTAATTCAAAAGCATAAAGGCGTCGTTCCCTTCGTTGTCCTTAAACGCGCTGATAATCGCGTCTTCCGTCATCGTAACCTTGCCGATTCTGGGATGGCTGGTCATCTTTTGCGCTATACTTCTAAAATTAGCGTTGATTTGACCTGCGGGCAATGCCGAGAAACACATAACTCCTTCGTAATCGTAATGTAAATACGCGTCTTCGAAAGCGTGCACTTCATTGTTTACCTTCTTTGCAAGGTCGTAAGTATAGTTATACGTACCGTCCTGCAAATTGATAAGCCCAAATTCCCCTTCGTCTTGGCTGTTAAACGTTCCGTATTCGTAATAAGTCATTACCTTAGAACCAAACGCCAAATTTGAATATACTTGCAAACGGAAATCGGCAATGCTGGTAATATCGCGAAGCCCCGTAAAGTCTGCACCCGTTTGTACGAAGGTGCGAAGCTCGCAATTATTTTCCTTACACTTTCTTGCCATCAATTCCAAGTTGGAAAGATAGGTAGAACGAAGCAAACTGCCCTTCTTCGCGTCGCGCAAGAACGGATAGTAGTCGTAAGAAACATAGCCGAGCAAAGGCGCGAGTTCTTCAAAGTATTTATCCACGTAATTTGCGTAAGAAGTGGGTTCCCCCCTTTCCCCGCCGTAAGCCACGTCGCTACCGTACGAAGGCAAAAGGTTTAAGAAAAATTCCGCATTTTCAATACCCCTTTCCGCCATAATTTCATTGTAGATTTCAATTTGCCATTTTAACATTTCAAACTGGTCTACACCCGGTTCGTCACGGCCGAAGTTCCCCGCATACGCGGACGAATAGATATAGGGATTATCTTCTGTAAAGGTTTCGCGAAGCGCTTGTTCGTATTCTTCGCGCGTATCGATAAGCGCCGCCGCGTCGTATTTAGAAGCATCGCTATAACTGAAAAAGTCATAGAAAGGCCAGTCGCGCACGTAATATTTCAAATCGTACTTTTCACACAACGCCAAAGCGGCAACCGCGTCTTCTTCCGCATCCTTATTACGTCTTCTGATTTCTTCAAACGGATCGTATCTGCTCGAATAGGTAGGCGCGCCTTCGTGCACGGCAAGAAGCCCCGTAAAGCCTGCGTCTACAAATTTTTGGAAATGCTCGTCGGTAAAGGTGCTTACGTTACCCGAACTGCCGCTCCAATTTTCAACGGTAGGCCCGGAATACGCAAGAAATTTCACGCCGTCCGTTTCTGCAAATTCGGGAATATCCACGTCGGAAATATCCATTTTTTGCGAACCACAAGCGCTTAAACAGCCAAAGGATAAAATAAATGCTAAAAGTAAAGTTGTTGTTTTTCTCATTTCTTTTCCCTGCTCTTTCTTTGTTTATTTGCGAAAAGCACGCCTACGAGCGCAAGGGGAAGAATAATATAAGAAGCACTCATTTGCGAGCCGCAGCCGCCAGCCGCATTCAATTCAGTTTCCTTCAATCCGTTGGTATCTACGTTGTTTTTATCGTAAATGGTGTTGGTAACCGTTTCCACTCTCGTTTCGGGAACGTAGTGATCAGCGTTGACGTACAAGCTGGAAATGTTGGACATACTAAAATCATCAATCTTCATATAAGTGAAGCCGGTGCAGCACAATGCGGTATACCCAAACGTTTCCACGTTGGTAATCTTGTAGTAAAGCGTGTATTCCGTTTCCGCCGCGCGCTTCAAGTAAAGGCGAATCGTGCCTTTTTCCGCTACAAGACGAATACATACCGCGTCTTCCGCCAATACTTGGCTTTCGTTCTTTGTTACACCGTCGTATTGAATTGCCTTAAACAAATCTGCGGGAATAGGCGAATATTCCGTTCTATTGAGCACCAAATCGTTTTGGTCTACGGTAGAAGTAGCAGAAGTATAGAAGCCAAGCGAGCTGGTTTTCCAATCGTCATACGCTACCCCTTTGGGTTGTACGATGGGATAAATGAGCATCGTGAAATTCGAGCCGTATTGCGCTTCGCCGGGGAATTGTCTGCCGACGTCAATACCGATCCATCTGCCGTTCCCCGTCGCATTTTTATCATCGTCCTTACCCGACGCGTAAATGCTGCAAATTTTGAAATCCAACACGAAATCGTCGTATTGATGCGCAGAACCGAAATAGGTTTCGTCAGACGCGCCGTTGAACACGAGCTTGCCGCCTTCTACGTACACAACGTTATCCGCATGGGTATGCATTACGAAATCTTCATAATCCTTATTTCCGAAATAATCGCTTTCGAAATTGTGCGATACGGACTTGGTTACGGGAATTTTATAGCTCGCCGTCATAACCTTCATATTGTCGATCTTTACGTTGCCCGCGTTATCGCTGATCATTACAAACCCAAAATGCCCCACGTAATAATTTGCCGTTTCAATCGTCGTTTGCAACAACAACTCATTATCGCCGTAGATAGAAACCTTGCCGCCCTTCGCCGCGATAATTTTCACGCTGCCGCCTGCGGTAGAACCGAGCTTGGAATAGCTTGCGCTATCCGTCAACGCCGTCAACTGACCGTTTTCAAAGCGTTGAAGGGAAACGGATTTATTTTTCTTATCCATAATGCAAACGTAACAACCGTCTTCGTATTGCTTGGATTCGCCAACGCCGAAAGCAAACGCAACCGTATCTTCCGAATTACGCGAACCGCCGCTGAACGCTACGTCAAAGCTTGCGTTCAACATTTCAAGCCCGTCCACGATGCTTTCGTCCTTCTTTAAGGGCGAATTATACAAAATATTATCCCCTGCCTTACCTGCTTGCGCGTAAAGGTAGCTGTTGGGCGCAACGTGTTTATAGGAATAAGCGCTGTTGCAAGCGTATTCCTTGATATACGGGCTGATGTCGCTGGGATCGGTAAAGTTTTCGTTGACGTTTACGTTGGTGGATTCGACAATGATATTGTCAACGTTCAAGCCCTTCGCACCCGCTTCCGAGCCAAAGAAAATGTACAAATCTTTAAAGTTGTATTTCACGTCCTTTAGCTGAATGGAAATAAAGGGATCCATTTCATCAAGACCTGCTTTTTCCGATTGCAAGCAACGATATACGTCCGCGTGCGTTTCATCGATAATTTCCAAACGAATGGTACACCATTCGTCCACGTACTTATCCCCTGCCACGTTATTGCCTTCCAAATCACTGGCGTTAGGGCAGTTAATATGGTTAGGATACAAGAACATTTCGGGCGTGTACTTAACAAATTCTTCGCCGTCCGCAAAAATACCGCTGTTGGGGTCAAGCTCAAATTCATTGCTCGACGTAAAATACATCGCATACCAAGTATCTTGCCCCGTGGTCTTTAAAGAAGACAAATAGTCGAACTGGAATACTTCCAAGCCTTGGATTTTCTCGGAAAAACCAAGCAAATAGCTTTCAATATTGATCGACTGCGGATTATGCGAAGTGGAAATATGCGCCGTTTCTTCCAAGGAATGAAGCGTGATGGTTTCGGACGGAGCGTCCACAGTCCACTTCGCCGCACTCAAAGTTTCCCCTTCAAACTGTTCTTCCATAAACACCGTTTTCTTTTCCGCCGCGCTAGCCGTAAAGCTTGCCATAGGCAACATAGCGAACGCAGAAGAGATTGCAAGTATTGCGCCGATAAATTTTCTCATTTTTTTCTCCTATATTTTATCATTTTATTTTTTAATTTTGTCAACCGCCGAAGCTTTCCCCGATTTTTTCCATCGTTTTACGTACGCCGATGATGATGGGAACAGCAACTATGGTGAAGCAAATACCCAGCGTAGCCGCCCATTCAAGGTCGGTGCCGCCCTTTACGATGCTGTTGATCATAAACCCTATCGTTGCCGATTGATAGAACGTACCGCCGTTTTCCGTAATGAGTTCTACCTGAATAAATAGCGTAAACATCGTCGTAACGCTGGTCAAAATCCCTACGGATATGGTCGGCCAAATCATAGGAATTACCACCTTGAACAATTCTTGGAAATACCCAACCCCTTCCAATCTGGAATATTCCATTACTTCTTCGGGAAGGTTTGCCATCGCGCCGCCCATAATCAAGATATTATAACCCGTACCTACCCACAAACAATACCCCATAACCAAGGGCAGTTGATAGTTGGAAGTATTCGCAAGCCATTCGGGCGGGTTTTCGTTCCCCAACCACTTCAAAATATGGTTTACAATACCGATATTCGGGTCAAACATATATTTATAGACCATTACGAAGATTACGATAGAGATAACCGACGGCAGGAAGAAAATAATTCTAAAAACTCCCGCCCCGCGTATCTTCTTAAAGAAGAAATACGAAAAAATGACCGATATCAAAAGCAAGAACAAGTCGTTCAGCCCGATAAGCAAGGAATTCCTTACCGCATTGCCGATTCTTCCAAGCCCCAGCTCGTTAAAAAATCTGCTATAATTGCCAAGCCCCCAGCTGACCCCTGCTAATTTTCTTTCTTGGAAAGACATCAAAACCGTATCGATATTGACGTAGATAAAGAAGATGAGAAATTGCAAAATAGGCAACGTCAACATACTTACGATAAAGGTCGTACGTTTCCAATTATGCTTTTTCTTGGTTTGCAAAGTTTGTACGTTTACTGCATTTTCCATTTCCATACTCATCACCCCTTTATACCGCCTGCGTTGAGATTGCTCATCAACTTATCCGAGAAGAACGCGTAGAAAATCAAAACGGGAATAATACAAAGTATAGTACCCGCAAAGAAAACGCTGTAAGGAAGCCCGCCTTGTCCAGCCAAGCCCGAAAGCACCTGCAAGCCAACGGCAAGCGTCGGACGCTGATTATAATACAGGAAAGGCTGCCAATATTCGTTCCAGTATCCCATAAACTTCATAATCGTGAATACGAGAATACCGTTTTTCGCAAGCGGAACCATAATTTGCAAGAAAATTCGATAATCGGACGCGCCGTCTATCATCGCGCTTTCCGCAAACGACCACGGAATCCCTTTAAAGAAGCTATGCAAATACAAGAAGGGTCCGCCGAACGCGCCGCAAAGACAAAGCATACCTATGTACGTGTTTCGCAAATGCAATACGTTGGACATCAAGTTGAACAACGCCGCTTCCGCGCCGAAAGTCGGCACGACGGAGCACACGATTACGAAAGTGTAAATGAACTTATTGCCTGTAAATTGATACTTCGCCAAAACGTACGCCGCCATACACGTCATTGCCATCGATACAACCGTTTGCCCTACCGACAACGTAATGGTGTTAAAGAACATTTCGGCAATATTCATTCTCACCCAAGCAGCCCCGTACGCAGCAAAGCCAAATTGCTTGGGGAATCCCAAAGGATTTGTAATCATTTCCCTGACGTTGATTTTAAACGAGTTAATCAGCAAAAAGAAAAACGGATACAACAGCGTGATTGCGTATAACACGAAAATGATGAAGACAATTTCGTGACAAATCTTTTCACGCGTCGAGCGAATAATTCTCTCCTTCGGTTTTTTTGTCGATACTTTGCTCATTTTATACTCCTAAACCGATTTGCGATTTTTTTTGTATATAAATATACAACTTTTATAAAATCCGCATTTTATCATTATTATTATACTATACGAACAAAGCCATTTCAATAACAATATTGCTCTTAATCTATGTATTATTGCTCTTTTTTCTTGTTTTCTTCCGCTTTTTTGCGCGCTTATTCCCATAAAAACAACTCGGCTGCGCAATAGACCGCGTACAACCGAGTTGTTTTTATATTTTTAATAACCCCCGAGTAAATAAAGCTTGCGCTCGTAAAAAACACATTCATCGCGTACCTGCCCCGTTCATTTTTGGATTTAGGCAAAAGCGTTTATTCCGTACAAGCCGTTTAAGGGGTCTTGAAACAATGGCAACGTCGGCGGCCAAAAGGTGAATATGATAAAGAAAAGCGCGATGAGAAGCAATATTGCTGCGGCAATCCATTCCATAGGCAGACGAAAGTCCGCGTGAAATAAGAGATATTCCACACCGTAGGTAATCCCCGCCGCAAGAAAAAAGAAAATCACGTTTAACCAGTCGGGCGTTTTTCCAAACGCTCCGTTCCAGGTATAAAACAAAATCGGGATAGCGAGCGTTCCTATAATCGCCCCTATCAGCTTTACCCACCAAAATCCGTCGTATTCACGGCTAAAATACCAACCTTGTATACACGCAAACGCCAAGGTGGGAAAAAAGAAAATTTTCATATGCTCCCAAGTGGATTCATTCACCGCGGATATGGGCGCAAAAATTA
>JBGVRC010000178.1:0-22924 GCA_045128055.1 Candidatus Scatosoma sp.
AAGCGGAAGGGTTCCGCTGACAGCGAGATGAGCTTGCAGGCAGTCTTACGTCTTTTCGTTCGTTCTTTAAGCAAGCCTTCGACTGTATGGTCGCCATTATTTGGACACAGTTGTCGCCCGTTTGGAACGGGAAAACGGCGGAGATACGAGAAAGACGAGGCGCGGTAAGTATTTGCAAGGGCGCGTACATAGACGTACGTAACCGAGCAAACACGGAACCGCAACGACGTATTTCGATGTATATACGTCGTTTTTATCCTAAACCGATACACTGCTGACAAATACTTCTCGCCTTTTCAAACACCAAGTCCATACCGCCCCAGTTGATACCAAGGATAATCAAAACCACAGCCGCCGCGTATAAGCCGATACGTACGGACAACAGCCCGATTTTTTCCACGTTCGGATTTTTTGCCAGCCATATTCCCCATTTTTCCGTCCACGTAGCGTATTCTTCGTCCACGCCCTTTTCGTACAAAATCTCGGAAACTTCGCCCTTTTTCTTCTTTTGCATTTCTTCTACAAACGCCGCTTTTAAAATCTCGATTTCTTTCGCGCGCATATGCTCACACGTGATTACAATAAGGAAACCGACCACCAACGCCAACGCAAAGAATGGCACAGCCGCCACCAACCGATCCGCCGCCGCGCGATGGGCAGTAAAAATGTGTGCGGAATGGTTGGCTACGTAATTTTCATCGAAAAAGTACAACGAACCGAACACAAGCGCGCATACAATTACCGCGCCCCCCGCCAACCGCGCCGCCAAACGCAAAATACGCAGCTTCGCAACGCCGTCCACTTCCTTGCCGCCCTTTTTAAAGCGTTTGGCAAAGGAAAGCCAAACTTGTTTGCTCGGTTTTCCGCTCTTTAAGGGCAACGAAGCGGGCTTTGGCGTCAGCGCGTTGATAGCTACGCTGCCTATCAAGCCCAACAGCCACGCGATCCATACGGGAGAAATGGCAAGCAATCTTGCCCCCACCGACGCGCGGGAAAACGCTTTTTCGGGCGCGGAGCGGAATATCCCCCATACCTGCGATATAAAAACAAGCCCTACCGCCAGCGTAAACGCCGCAAAAATAAGGTTGTATACTTTACGGAGCTTTCTTTTTCCCGTTTCTTTCATAAATCCTTCCTTATTCTATGCCCTAAAAGGGCATACTAACTGATTGTATGTATTATATCCTATTCCCCCTGCTTTGTCAAGTATTTCTTTATTTTCCGCGCATAGAAAAGAATACCAAATAAAAATATATGAAAAACGCCTGTTTTTTCTTGTTATTTTACTGAAAATATTGTATAATTACAATGGTATAGTTTAATGGGATAGTGCGAACAATTTTCCTTAAACGACTATACAGCGTACTTTGTAATCTATATTCTTAACGGAGTTATTATGAAAAAATACTTAGCAGCATTTTTACTCTCCCTTTCTTGCGCGTTCGCTTTCGCGGCGGCAAGTTGCGGCGGCAACGCAGGAGATAGCTCTTCTCAACAATCTTCCACCGATTCTTCTATCGATTCTTCGGCGGATTCTTCCGTGGAAGGCGTACCCGTTGATATCGAGCTTAACTTCCAAGAAGGCGAAGGCTTTTCCTATGAAAATATTGCCACTATGCAAATCGGCGACGAGTATTCCGTCAGCTTTACCATCGAGCTTGGCGCTTTCTATTTAGACAGCGTCCCCGTCGTGTATATCGACGACCAGCTCGTAACCCCTACGCAAGAATCGGGCGCAAGCGTTTATTCTTCCAAGGTACACGCAGGCAGCAATATCCGCGTAGAAGGCGTAAAACGGGACGTTTCGCGTATGGAAGGCACGGGCGCATTCGACAATGCGTTCCTTGTCAAAAAGCCCATCGACCTTTTGTATATTGCCGAACAGGTAAACAAGGGCGTTTCTCAATACACCACGGGCGCGTATATCTTGGCGAACGATATCGATTGTAAGGGCGAAGAATTGAAGGTAATCGGCGATTTGTCCACCGACAACTCCTACTTTGCAGGCTGTTTCACCTGCGAAACGGATTCGGAAGCAAACGTAGCGACCTACCACACCATTTCCAACTTCACCATCAACTCGCAAAACGCAAACTACGTTGGGTTATTCGGCGCAGTCCAAGCCAACGCCAGCGTAACCAGCAGCGGCTTGTTCTACGGTATTCAGTTGGATAACTTCACCATCAACGCAGGCTTGACGGAAGTGACGGGCGCGGTAAAAACCCTTGCGGTAGGCTCGCTTGTCGGCTACGGCGCAGGCGCAAATATGCTCCTTTGCAACGCAACCAACGGCCAAATCAGTATTTCGGGCGAAAACAACTATTTCTCGTACGCAGGCGGACTTATCGGTTATCAACAAGCCTTCTTGGACACGAGCAGCGGTCAATATTTCAGCTCGGAAATCGCATACGCGGACGTTAGCGTAGACGTTGACGTCGTTTCGGGTATGACCCTTTACGCAGGCGGTATTTCCGGCTATCTTTGCACCAACTATCCCCTTGTTTCCGTTTCCACGGTACACAACTCGATTGCGCGCGGCAACGTAACAGGCGCGCTTCGTTGCGGCGGTATCGTCGGCGGGCTTGGTCAATATTCTACCGTATCCAACAGCTTTGCCGTCAACGACGTAATGGCAATCGGGATTATGGACAAAGCGGACGGCTTCTCGTCTTCCGACGAATATTACTACGCAACGGCAGGCGGGCTTATCGGCTATGCGGAAAACGACACCATCGTAAGCGACTGCTTCCACAACGGTACGGTAGACGCGTACGCGGTTTCGGGCGACGATTACGCGATTTGCAACGATTTCGTAGGCGGCGGTCAGGAAGCGTACACAATGTCCCCCGTTGCGGAAAAATATATCGCTTGGGATTGCTTGAAGAACGTTGACCTTTTACAAATCAGCTCCGACGGCGGACTTTTGAAAGCAAAGCTCGGCTGGGAAGGCTATGATTGGGTTTTTGTAAAAGGCGAATATCCTGAAATCAATTATGACACCCCCGAAGGCGCGATTACCCGTTACATGAGAATCGAATATGTAACCTTTGATAAAACGGGCGTAAGCCAAAGCGTAGAAGTAAACGGCGCAACCTTCTGGGAAAACGATTACTTCAACAGCGACACCCAAAACAATACCTACGTAACCATGGGCTCTTTCTTCGCAGGCGAAGGCTTGGCAATGGACTACACCGCGGACAACGGCTTCTTCTCGTACGGGTACTTCCTTGACCCCGAATGTACGATCGCCGTTCCCTACGCGTATATGCCCATTAAAAATATCACCCTTTACGTAGCTTTCTACGATTTGAGCAAAGTAGCCAACACCTACTATTTCCAAACGGAAAACGGCAAAACGATAGAGCTTGACTTTGGTGCAGACGGCAAGCTTACCCACACGGACGGCTCGGCGCAGGGCGAAACCGTTTACTATTACAACGGCGAACGCGTCGTAATCCCTTCCCTTCGTTTGACGAGATATTACGACGGCGCAATCATCGTGGACGAAAACGCAGCCAACCAAGGCGTCTATTCCGACCCCAACTTCGAATTGTACCGCTATTCCTTCTCCGCTTTCGCAGGCAGCTTTGAAGACGGCAAAATAAGTCTTTACGACGGCTATTACTTCACGGAAGAAGCTCCGCTGTTCGCAAGCCTGACCCAACCCGAAACGGAAGAATTTGACGCATTTAAAGGCGTTTGGGTAAAATCGGCAAACGTGCAAAAGGTTTACGCCTTCGACGGCAAGGGTAACTGGACGTACACCTACGACGGTACGCAAAAAGGCTGCTATACCGTAGTAGAAGACGGCAACGCTATTACGTTTACTCATAACGGCGTGGACTACAAAGCAAGCTTTACGGGCGACGGACTTTTGCAGGTAGTCGGCGGCGACAAGACGCAAATCTTCGGCAGAGAAGCGGGTTATACGGGCGTTTGGCGCGGATTTAGCCAAACCTACGCCACCTACTACGGCAAAGGCGATTTCACCCTTACCTTAAAGGGTATCTGCAAGGACGGCAGGGGCGAAGCTACGCTCGACTTTGAAGTCGGCTTGGTATACAACCTTGTCTACGAAGCGTCCGAAACGGACGGTTATATCGTACTCTTCAACTACGCAGACGGTTGGAATGGCGATATCTTCGGTTATTTCTATTATCAACAAAGCAACCACACCTTGCAGGCGGTTTTAAACGACCCCGGTTCAACGACGGGCTATACGCTGTTTGGCTTAAACGCAACGGACGATTATAAGGGCGAATGGATTTGTAACGCGGACGAATTAAAGAACCTTGAATTTGACTTCAACGGCATCGGCCTTTCCGCAAAAGCAAACGAAAAAGCCACCCTTACCGTAACGGAAGACGGCGAAAAGACGGAAATCCCCTATATCTTGGATAAAAATATGCAAGGCAGCTTCCAATACAAGGGCGTAACGTACGCTATCTCGTACAACGAAGACGAAAACACCGTCACCATTTCCTACGCCGACAAAACGGCTACGTTGGAACGCAAGGACGAATTTGCAGGCAAAGCCTTGATCGACGACAAGGGCAACCGCTTTGTTTTCGACGGCAGAAGCAACTTGACCGACGGCGGTAAATTCACCTTGAACGGCGAAACGACCTACGGCTATGCGGCAAAGGAAAACGGCTATGCTGTTCTTGAAAACGGCAACGAAGTAGGCGAAATCGTATTAAGCGAAAACCACTACGCGTTGACCATCAACGGAAGTAGCTACGCTTTGTATATCGAACACAAGCTCAGCGGCAAGTGGGCAATGCGCGGTATGTACGACGTATTCACCGTTTTGTACGAAGACGCCAACGGCGCGGTACACGCGCGTTTCCGCGGCTATGACGTGCAAATGCGCGAATACGATTACGACACGCTCACTTTCTCGTATAAGGACGGCAAAATGCCGATGACCTATTACGCGCATATCATCGACGATTTACAAACCAAGGAAATCGTTATCGTGCTCAGCGAATACCAAGAATTGAACGGCGACGACTTTATCTACTGTTCGAGAGTAAGCAACTTGTTCGGCACTTGGACGTGGGGGGAAGACGCGAAGATGACGCTCACCTTCGACGGCGTATCCGACCAGTATGCAAAATTCTATAAAGGCGTAGCAAAACAATCCCGCGGCGGGTATGATACCAACTATTACTACACCGTAAAAGACGGCAAAATCGTGCTCGAATCGCAAGACGCTTTGCAGGGCACAATTTGGTATTACGACGTAAAAATTCTTTCCGACAGCGACGAAGGCTATGCACAAGCGAAAGCAAACAAAAACAACTGGTATAACAGCGAAAACGGCACGGTGCTTGTCAGAACGAGAGTAGACAGCTTGTATCTTGGCGCGGCAACGGACGCGGACGAAAACGAATACCTGTTTGATTTTGTCGTAGAAGACGGCAAAACGCTCGGCGCAATCCGCGTAAACGGCGAAATCAAGTACACCTACGTAATGGAAGACGTTATGTTTAACAACACGGATAGAAAGGCGACGATGGTGGTTACGGACGTAGCAAGCGGCAAAGCCTACCACGCAACGTTGGATTACAGCAACGCAAGCGGCGACGTATTCATTCTTGGCGAAGAAGTTGCGTAAACTATCCTTTGCATAAACGATTTTAAAACAAAATATCCGCCCGACGGCAAATGCCGTCGGGCGGATTTACTTTCATCAAAATGTCGTCGCTTATACAGTCGAACGCTTCCTTAAAAAACGCTCACAAGACGTAAGACTGCCTGCAAGCTCAGCTTGCGCAAATATAGATTTACTATATATTGAAACATATTAAAAACTATGAAGAAATTTTTTACAAAAACAAAAAATTGGTTTAAAAACCATATCCCGACCAAGCGTCGCATTATCCAAATCTACACGGCGCTTTTATACAACGCCAACATCAAGGGCTTTTTCAACGGTCAAATTTACACGGGCGCGACCAAAAACCTTTGCGTACCCGGTATGAACTGCTATTCCTGTCCCGGCGCGACGGGCGCGTGTCCGCTCGGTTCGTTGCAAAACGCGCTGCTTGCCAGCGACAGACGCACGATTGCCTACGTGCTTGGCATCATCATCTTGTTCGGGCTGTCCTTGGGCAGAGCCATTTGCGGCTTCCTTTGCCCCGTGGGCTTGTTCCAAGAACTGTTGTATAAAATCAAAACCCCCAAGTTGCAAAAAAGCCGCGCGACACGGGTTTTGTCCTATTTCAAATACGTGCTTTTATTCGTGCTGGTCGTCATCGTGCCTTTCGTATTCTTAATCCCAGGATTTTGCGAATATATCTGTCCTGCGGGTACGTTTGAAGGGGGGATTTTCTTGCTCATTCAAAAAGCAAACGAAACCCTTTTAGACTCGCTCGGTCCGCTCTTTACTTGGAAATTTACCCTGCTTATCGTCATAGCGGTGGCAAGTGTGTTCATTTTCCGCGTGTTCTGCCGTTTTCTTTGCCCCTTGGGCGCGTTGTACGGCTTCTTTTGCAGAATTGCGTTGCTGGGTATCAAGCTCGACAAAAACAAATGCACCGATTGCGGCTTGTGCTTGTCCGCTTGTAAAATGGATATCAAGCGCGTGGGCGACCACGAATGTATCAGCTGCGGCGAATGTATCTCCGTTTGCCCTGTAAAAGCCATCTCTTGGAAGGGTGGAAAGCTGTTCGTTCGCGGCAACGACGAAGCAGCGCCTACCGCGCCCGCAGCCGAAGACTTCAAACCCATAAGCGGAATGTTGAAGCCCGTGCAAGATGATGTGGAAAAACCCACGCAAACGCCCGTAAAAACAACGGAAAACGCTTTGACGGATAATGTGTCAACCGATAAACAATCGCCCGAAATTTCGGCAAATAACGAAGGGGGTGCGCAGGTATGAAATCCAACAAGATTTTAAAGATTTGCGCGTCCGTTTTGGCGGGTGTGGTGATGGCTACGGCTTTGATTTATTACAATTTCATCGACAAGCCTATTCCGTCCGTAGAACCCGGCGCAAAATGCCCCGAATTTACCGTTTCCACCTATAAAAAGGAAGGGGATGGCTTCGTGGCGGGGGAAGAAAGCTTTTCCATCAGCGATTTGAAAGGGAAAATCGTCGTGGTCAACTTTTGGTCGACGACTTGCGGGTCGTGTATGGAAGAAATGCCGCATTTTGACGAATTTCAAAAGGATTATAAGGACGACGTAGTGATTTTGGCGTTGGACGGCGAAAAGGGCTGGGATTATCAAAGAATTTTGAAGTGGATGAACGCCAGAAGAACGACGCAAGGTATGATAAGCAGTAATTTGCCCGTGGAAGAGATTTATAAGTGGGAAACCTTTGACCTTACCTTTGGTTGGTATGATATGGAAAGCAACGACGTGGGCGCAAAGCTTGGTTTTTCCTACAACTGGCCGTCGACGATGATTGTGGATAGAAACGGATTTATCAAATACAAGCACGTGGGAAGAATGTCGTATTCGGATTTGGAAAACGTAATCAAGCCTATGCTTTAATAGATAAGTACAAAAGAAAAAGCGGCGAGCTGTGGAAACGGCTCGCCGTTAAAATTTGTTGTTTTGAACTTTGGGAGAACGGATAGTTTCGCAAAAAGCGTTTGTCATTACGAGCCGTAGGCGCGGTAATATAGCTATAAATAATGCCTAAATGGGTAATTAGATTGCCACGCTTGCAAGCGCGCTCGCAATGACAGTAAAGGGGGGAGAAAGATATAGAAGGAGCTTCTATCATTTCGCTACGCTCCATTCCAGAAGGACGGGGCTTTATATAGTTTTCGATGAAAAAGAATAGCCGCCGAAGCGTTGCGCTTCGGCGGCTTTGGTTATTGAATTATATCACGGATATATCCGCAAGATATCAATAGTTCTTCGTCCATTCTTCGTCGGGAACGACTACTTCGGGCGTCTTGGTTACGGTAAGGGAAACGTTTACGTCAACGGTGTTGTCGCTCGATTCGATTATGATTTCTACCGTTTTGTTTTCATAATTAGCCTTGTAACCGTTGTCGATTGCTACGCCGTCAACCTTAATGGTAACGGTTGCGTTGTCGGAGTTCGTCCAAGCAAAGGTGTATTCGCCGTTAAGCACAACGCTGCCGGTGAGATACGTGCCTTCGCCAATCGTAAGGTTGTTTGCTACGTCCAAGTTGATGGTTACGGGATCTGCTTCGGGTTCTGCGGGAGCTTCGGGAGCAGGTACAGCGTAAACAACTTCGATTGCCGTTACGCGAACTTGCTTACCGTTGCTTCCGTTCTTTACGGAATTAAGTTTTACGGACGAACCGGAAACAGCAACGCTTTGATTACAAATATCCGTCGTCGTGCCGTCAACGTAAAGGAATGCATAAGTACCCGTTTTCGTGGTAACCTTGATGGAAACGAGTTCATAACCGTCAGCTACGGAAATCGTCAACGTACCCGCAGGGTTATCCGTTGCATAAATACGGATATGGTCGCCATCATAAGCTTTACCCGTGTTGCTGCCGCCGTTAACCTTAACGGTTACAACGTCGTCAAGCTTGAATTGTTGCTTCGTAGTGGTGTTGGTCCAGCCTTCGGAAGTAATCAATTCCGCGATGGTTTTGCTTGCGGTAACCGTAGAAACGCCTTCTTGCGCGCCGCAAACGGAACAAGTACCGTTTACGTAGTTGTGGTTGCCCAAAACGTCGTCTTTTGCTTCGCCGCAAACTACGCATTTTGCATAATCTTTACAGGTTGCTTCCGTATATTCAGAACAGGTGTGTTCTTCGATGATTTCAGCCGTTGCGCCCGCTGCAATTTGTCTTGCACCGTTGTACGTAGCCATACAGCCTTTAACAGTGATAACGTCACCTAAACCAACTTGCGTTGCCAATCTGTAAAGATACAAGGTGTTGCTTTCACCATCAGAGATGGTTACGGACATATTCTTATATTGCGTGCTCCAAGCGGTGTCGATGGTAACAACCGTACCCGTTACGATAACGTTGGTGTCGTCAGCCGCTGCAAGAGCTTGGAGAATGGTCATTTCTTCGTAGTCATAGCTCGAATCGTGACCGGTGATTACAGCCGTTGCGCCTTGCGCGATTTGTCTTGCTTCGTTATACGTAGCCATCGTACCCGTAAGGGTGATGATGTCGCCAAGAGCAACTTCCGTTGCCAATCTATAAACGTACAACGTTTCGCCGCTTGCGTCGGTAACCGTTACGTTCATATTGTTATAATCCGTATTCCACGCGCCGTTTACTGCGCAAACCGTAGCGTTAGCGATTCTTACTTGCGTATCATCAGCCGCTGCGTTTGCTTCTTTAACGGTGTAGTAGGGGATATATGCAACCCAAGCTTCGCCGTTGAATTCCAACTTGCTTTCTTCGATTACGTACTTAACTGCAAGATTTGCGTTGTAGAACGTACCGCCGATTGCCAATACGTCGCCTGCAACAGCCGTCGTACCTAAACCAACGTACATTGTACCAGGGATTTTGATATCACCCATATCAATTTGCGTACCGTTAATGGTGATACCGATGCCGCTATCTGCAAGGAACGTCAATTTTTCCGTCCACGTACCGTCAACTACGGCAAAGCCTTCATCGCTCGTAGGCCAGAAGAATGCAGCCGTTGCATTGCTGTCGTTCGTTGCGAAAACTTTACCAAGTTCATACGTCGTGTATTCAACGTAGTTTTCCCAAGCAGAACCGTTCCATTGGAATTTGCTTTCTTCGATTACGTACTTAACTGCAAGGTTTGCGTTGTAGAACGTACCGCCGATTGCCAATACGTCGCCTTCAACAGCCGTCGCGCCCAAACCAACGTAAATATCGTTGGGGATTTTGATGTCGTCCATAGCAAGTTGCGCGCCGTTAAGGGTGATACCGATGCCGCTGTCTGCAACGAAGGTCAATTTTTCAGCCCAGCTGCCGTCAACGATTTCGAGTTTTTCGCCGTTTGCGGGTGCGAAGTAAACTGCGCTTGCGCCGCTACCGGTTGCGATAGCGACTTTACCAACTTCATACGTCGTATATTCGATGTATTTTTCCCAAATCGAGCCGTTCCATACGAACTTGCTTTCTTCGATTACGTAGATAGCCGCGTGTTTATCACACTTATACGTACCGCCGATCATTACCGTGTCGCCTGCGTTCAAAGCATCGAATTTAAGGAACAAGCCGTCAGCCGTGCTCTTCAATTCATAAAGAGTAGCCGCTGCATCGTTTACCATGAAGCCCGTACCGCTTACGTAAGTGAAGGCGATTTCCCAATCCATTACGGGAAGGTTTTCACCGCCAATTTTTTGCAAGTACAAAGCATCGTTTTGTTCTTTTGCGGGACCCACAGTACTGTTAACGTGCAATTCGAGTGCGCCAAGTTGATATTCTTGTACCGTAATTTTTTCTTCGATAACAAGGTTAATCGTGTCTGCTTCATAGTTAGCCGTAACAACGATGAATGCAAATACTTCGCCTTCTGCTAATTCTACTTCGTAGGGAAGAGTAAGCATGTCTGCGCCGTACATACCTTCAACCAAAACGATAGCGTTTTCTTCGCCGTTAGCTGCTTTAAGAATATACGTAGCTGCTTTGGGAGCAGTGAAAGTAACTTGTGTGCCTGCATAAGGGTCTACTACGTCGATTGCGTTTTCACCAAGTACAGCTTGGATAGCAGGTGCAACGTATTCACTTACCATTACTCTCGTAGCAAGGAATGCGCCGTCGCTGGTGGAAAGAGTAAGTTGCGTAGGAACTCTGGGGGAAGGAACTTCAATAATATCGCCGTTTGCTACGGGTTGCATACCATAGTATACTACGAGGTTGGTTACGGAAGGATCCCATTCAACCTTGTATTTACCTACGATGTAACCTTCCATGATCGTTTGACCATTTGCGGGGATTTCTACGTAAGTAGGCATACCAGCGCTAAATTGAACGGTTACTACTTCGGGTTCTTCGGGTTGCGTGCCAGCAGTTTCAAGGATAAGGTTAATCGTATCTGCATTTTCGTCCCAAGTACTTACCCAGAAGGTGATGGTTTCGCCTGCTTCCAAAGTGAATGCGTAAGACGTAAACGCCGCTTCGCAAATCGCGTTGTTATCTCTTACGTATTCGTCGAAGTTTGCGTTGAAGGTCATCGTATCAAGCCAACCGTTGGTTTCGCCGTCAGCCGCTTTCAATACGAAGTTGCCGCCTTCTGCGGACGTGTAAGACATAATTACGCCTTGCCAAGTATTTTCAACTGCTACGGCATTTTCACCGAGAACGAATTTAGGCGTTTCGGGAATTACGGGATTGTCGGGGGTAGAGCCGCCGACAGCCGTCAAGGTGAATACAACGCCTGCCGCGTTTGCGCCGTCTGCCGTTTCTGCGTAAATGTTGTAGTTGTACCATACGTAGTCGAATTCGCTACCGGAAACGAAAGGTGCGCCGTTGATGTAAACGAGTACGTTTTCGTTATTCCAAGCAAGGATGTACGTACCGTCTGCAACGGGGTCTGCAACGTAAATGTCGCAACCTTCGCCTGCAACATTGAGCGTGGTTTCGCCTACGTCAAGAGTAAGGGGCGCTAATGCAACGGTTACGGTTACAACGCCGTCGTATTTAACGGTGTAGGAAACGGATTGACCTGCTTCAAGGACAACTTCTTTGTTGTAGCTGCCCCATTCGTCGCCTGTTTCATACAATTCGCCGTTGCCTTCGCTGATGATATATTTACCAGCTTCCGTAGCCGTGAAGGTGATAACCGTGCCTTCTGCGCTTGCCGTGAAGGTGTTGTCGCCAAGTTGCAATGCGGAAGGATCGTCTTCTACAAATGCTTCTACGGTTACGTTTACGCCAATAACAAGCGGACCTTCTTGACTATAATCTACATTGTAGCCGCTGTAACGGAGACCGATGGCAACCTTTTCGCCTGCGTCAGCCGAAACAACAAGAGTCGTTTCGTAGTTATCCGTAAAGTTTACGTTCCAATCGGAAGAAATCGTGAAGGTGTAAGCGCCTGCCGTTTCAGCCGTAAAATAAGCCGTTTGGTTTACGCCAGAGTAAAGCGCTACGGTGTTTTCACCTACAACGAGTTCGGGAAGAGCAAGAGAAACGATTTCGTACGAGAAATCGAAATCTTCAGAGTTGTAATCTACGTATTCAACGTAAACGGTAAGCTTACCTGCTTCTTCAGCCGTTACTTGGTAGGAATAACCTTCGTAATCAGGCCAAGATTGCGTCAAGGAGCCATACCAATCGACCGTTTTGTACGCGATGATAAGGTAGTCGCCTGCTGCGGGGATTTCAACGCTAACTTCGTTACGTACGTTTGCAGCAAGGTTTTCGATGGTTACGGACGAGCCTTTTTCACCGCAAGCTTCAAGCTGATAAACGAAGTAGTTGAAATTAAGCGTCTTTGCTTCCCAACTGCTGCCGTATGTAGAAAGAGTTACTTCACCAGCCGCGTCTACCGTGAAGGTGTAACGGGTGAAGCATTCGTTCCAACCATCTGTTGCACCTGCGGGACCAAACTTAACTTCGCTTTCGTTAAACGACTCCAAATCCGTAACCGCATAAATTGCATACGTGCCAGCGGAAGGAGCGTTGAACTTAATCGTACCGAACGTTTCAGCATAGTTGCCTGTTAATACAAGCGAAGCTGCTGCGCCGTCTACGATGTTCGTGTAGTAGAAGTGTTCTTCTACGGGCGGTTCTTCGGAAGAGCTGTCTTCAGGTTCTTCGGAAGAGCTGTCTTCAGAAACTTCGGGCTCTTCGGAACTTGCGGGGTCTTCAGAAACTTCGGGTTCTTCGGACGAGCCTACGTCTTCGGAGCTTTCCACTTCGGACGAAACTGCGTCTTCGGAGCTTTCTGCTTCGGACGATACTACGTCTTCGGAGCTTTCTTCCACGGACGAGCTTGCGCTACTTTGCTGTTGGGAAGAAGAATCGGGTCTGTCGCTTTCACCGCACGAAGCGATAGCAGCGGCGGAAGCCGTCATCATCAAAGCCGTACAAAGCAATGCAAGCTTTTTAAATTTTGCCATATTGATACCTCCAATATATAATTTTTTCTCTTTTGATTTATATCTTCTACGCAAACCGCAAGGCGATTACGGCTTGCGTAGTAATATAACGTTTTAATAAATATTATTACAATAGATAATGTAGGGGATTAGGTAAGCTCAATCGTCATATTGAAGTTGAGCTGGCTATTTGTCGGGCCAACGACAATTTCAAGCACCGTACCGGCTTTCACTTCAAGGGGCGACCAGTCCGCCAACATAATTGTTTTAGAAACGTCGTATTCCTGATTGTCTTCACCGATTTCTTTGGAGATAACGGTGATGGAAACGAGAACGTTTTCCACGTCGGAAGTAAAGTTGAGCGCGCCGTTTTCTGCAACGGTAAATTTGTAATATTTTTGGTGGTTTGCTTCGCCGTCGGGGTTAAGATGCTCGATGGTGTTCATTGCAACCGTTTGCGCGCCCTTGGAAACCGTCAGGGTTTCAGGGTCGTCTTGCGAGCCTGCGTAGGTATCCGTGATATGCAACGTAAAGGTTGCCGCTTCGCCGTAGATATGGCTGATTGCAAAGGTTACGCCCTGTTTGGTTTCTATCAAAACGCCGTCTTTAAGGGGACGGGGGTCGTTTTTCGTTACGTCGCCGATGATGATATAGGCGTTAGGATCGTCGCAAGTAATCGTGCAGTAGGTAATCGTCGATTGCAGCCATTCGTTTTGATATTGCAGGCTGTAATACACAAATTCAAACGCTTTCGCTTCTACGTCCACGTCGCCGATGGTATCGATTTTGTGGGGGAGTTCTTTCGAACCGGGCGTAAGGTTTTTATAATAGAAACATGCCGCCAACCAAGCGTTTTCGTTGTAATATTCACTGTGCCAAGCGCCGTCTTCGGTATTCCATTCGTACGGCATAAACTTGTTGGTGTAAAGCTGTAAAAATTCAAACAATTCTTGGTTTACGGGATATAAGCCGTCGCTGTTGCAGTACAATTCGTAGCAGTTGCCGTCCGCGCTTCCGTTTGCCGCAGAGTCAGCGGAAATGAACGGAGTGTAATCGCGTACGAGATAGTCGCCGTCAACCGTTGTCGTACCCGTGTCCAAAATAAGGTTTGCGCCTTCGTAGTGGATAAGGGCGAACGATTTATCCGCCAACATGCGTTGGGGAATGGAAGTAATCGCTACGTAAATAATGTCACCCTTATTGTCGGGCGTACCCATACGGTAGAAACCGCTGCTTTCTTCGTAGAAATAGGGCGTTCCGAAAGGTACTTCGGTAGGGGTGCAATTTTCAGGACCATCGCCCGCCTTTTCACCGTTAATTTGCTGCGCTTTCCAAGCTACGCGTACCGTTTGGGGTTCCCAAGGCTCGTCGTCGATACGGACGAAGCGGAATTTTATTTCTTGCTTTGCGGGAATGGAAATGGAGTAGGTCGCTCTCCAGCTTTCACTCCAAAACTTCGTAGAACAAAGCACGCTGGAATATAAAATGCCGTCCACGTTGTTTGCAGGGAAGTTTAAGGGGTTGATATACGCCGAGCTTGCGTCGTGGCGAATGATTTCACACGTAGACGCGTCGCCGCTCGTGGTATACAAAGCGTATTGACCGGGTTCGGAAACGGCGAAGGAAAGCCAATAGGTTTTCGCGCCGCGACTTGCGCCGCTTGCCGTGAAATAGCCTTCCGTCAACTCAAAACGCTTCCATTCCGAGCCGTCCGCGCCTTTGTTTGTATTCGCTGCTTCCACGTCTACGTAGGTGACGTTTGCAGGCGCTTGGGGATATACGGGACCGTCGCCGCACGCGCAAACCGCGTTCGTATAGTCGTGACCGCGGGGCGCGATGTGCGCTTGATGCACGACGCTTTCGTCGTCAATCCAATGCGTTTGCTTGATACCTGCGGTTTCGCAGGTGGGTTCTTCTACCAACTCAAATTCCGTCCAAGCGTACATTTCGTAGTTTTCCGCTACTTGCAAAGCGGGATAGTTAAATCCGTCTTCTTCGTACGCTTCTTGCGTTTTAATAACGGGCGCGTCGCCGTCGATGGGTTCGCTGCTTTCTTCTTCCGAAGTTCCGCTTTCTACGCTTTCCTTGCTTTCGTCTTCCGAAGCTTCGCTGTCCGCGCTGTCTTTGCTTTCTTTGTTCGAAGCTTCGCTGTCAATAGAGCTACTTTCGGTGGGGTTGCTCGCTTGGGACGAAGTTTCGCCTGCGCCGCCGCCACAAGCCGCAAAACCGATAGCCAAGGAAACGCTCATAGCCAAAGCCAAAAGAAACGCGCTTACTTTTTTCCAGTTTTTCATTCTATTCTCCTTATTTTCTTCCTTTCGCGGCAAATCGCCGCGAAAAGGGGAAGTTTGCCTTAATTTTCATTGCCGACCGTCTTTTCGTAATAACAAAGGGTAAGCCAGCTGTTGAAAATGCCTTCATGCGCGCTGTGCACAGTCAACGCATACAAGAAATCGTAAATTTCTTTGGTTACGACCACGTAGCCTTTATACATACCCGTCGTCATAATCGCTTGGTAGCCGTATTTTCTAATCATATCCGTATAGTCGACGCCTTTGATATAAAATTCACGTTTTTCTACGGGGATTTCGTTTTGGATATAATATACAGCCAAGTCGTAAAGGGAAGTTTTCCACATAAACGTCGTAGGACGGGAAATATCCAAATAAATAGGGCTGCCGACGTTGCCGTTTCCGTCTACGTAGCGATAGCAATCGTTGTCTTCATCGTAGGTATAATCTACCGCGTCGGGCAGGAAGAGCTCGCCCGTGACAAGGTTTGCGCTGTAAACGGCGGTTGCCGCGTTTGCCATGTAGGTGTACGTGTCGCCTACATATTCGATAGTTACGTTGTACGTTGCTACTTGGTCAAGGAAGGTGGTAAACAACAAGTAGTAGGTTTCGCCTGCTTTGAAATCCCAATAAAATTCGAAATTTCCGTCGGCCACCGCCACTCCGTTTTCGTCCTTTTTGACTTCTGCTTGCACCAAATCATCCCATTCGCCAAGGAAGGTTTTTCTATCGCTTGCAACAAGGAATGCGAAAGTGTCTACGGTACCCGTCGAGAAGACGTGATATACGCCTGCTTTTTCAGGAATGAATTTATATTTGAAGCCGCGCGGTGTCATAGCGAAAGGAACGTTGACTGTATTATCACCTTCGAAAATTTCCACTGCTGCGTCGAAAGTAATCGTTTTCAAGGGATCTTCCAAATGCGGTGTGTTGCCATAGGGTTGATAATAGTGGCAAATTTCCAACCATTCGTTTTCGTGCCATTCGCCGTCGAATTTATCCCATTCTGCGTTGTAGGGCACATATTTGGTGATAATATTGAGCAAATCACGCAAATCGGGGGTTACGGGGATAATCCCGTGCATATCCATTTCCGAAATAATGTTGTTATTCGCCGCCCAAGCGTAATCTTCAAATGCACCGTGATAGTTGAAACCTTCTACTACGCAATAATCATAATAAGCAAGTTGCCATACGCTCATGCTGCTCCATTGCGTCGTGTACCACAAATCCGCAAAAAGGATAGGGCCGTCAGGGCTTCCTACGTGGAAATACCCATCTTGTTCGTTAAGAACAGGGGTGATATAGTTTTTAAACTGCGTTTTCGCGTCTTCATCCGTATTAGGCACGGTTGCCGCATAGCGGAAAATGAGCGAATCGTTAGAATTGCCGATGCCGTCGCTAAGCGTTTCTAAACGAAGGTTGGCAAGATAGATTTCGTCATCGTATGCTGATTTGTCGCCGTCTTTGTTGTAAAGGAAGGTGATTTCGTGTTCGCCTGCTTCGTCATCGGTGAATACGTATGCATAGCTGGTGTACCACTTATCCGATTGATAACCCGAAAGTCTCTTTACGACAACGCCGTCGATAAGGATATACAAAATATCGCATTTCAATTCCGAGCCGACTTTATAGTCAAATACGAGTACGTCGCCGCCCTTGACGGTTACGTCCGCGTACAAGGTTGCGTAGGAATAGTCAACCGACGCGTCGCCGCTGACGCTGGGAATTGCGGTGTTGGTAGGGCGGATATAGGTAATATCGCTGCCGTTGTTGTCCAAACCCGTTCTTGCCGACCAGCCCCAAGAGTATTTGTCGTAGTTTTCATCGTCCTTGGATAAAACGTCTTTCGCTTGGTAGCGGAAAGAGAAATTATCGTCTGCGTTAAGAGCCGTCTTTACGTCGTTCAAGGAAGAAGGCGTAACGAAAGGTTCTACGCGTTCGAGAGTGTCTTCGGGGACGTCGGGCAGGTCGCCGCCTTCGTCCATGCCCCAAATGGTAGGGGTGTAATCGTCGCCGACAAAGGTGTCGAAGCGAGTCGTCCAATCGCTGAGATTGGGCAAAGAACTGACGTGGTTCATAACGATTACGCCGTAACGGTCTACCATAACCGTGTGGGGAATACCTTCCCCTGGGAATCTGTCTTTCAGGTTATTGCCTGCGCCCACGCCCGCCATATTAAAGCTGTAATTATTGCTTTGCTTAAAGGAAGCAACGTCGTCTTTTTTGTCGGTGGTGCTGATGGCGATGCAATCCACGCTGGTGTATTGTAACAAAGCCGTGTTCATCATCGGAAATTCCGATTTGCAAGGTCCGCACCAAGTCGCCCAGAAGTTGATTACCACCAACTCTTTTTCTTTTAAAACGTTGGAAAGCGTGAAGGTCGAGCCGTCCGAAAGAGTTGCCGTAAAGTCGTACATTACGTCGCCAAGGCGATAGATATTCCCTGCGGGGAGTTCGCCCTGCATAACGCCCGTAGGCATTAAGGGAATGGTTACTTCCGTGCCGGGCAACGCCACCGTTTGGTAGGTTTCGCCTTCGTTCATATAAGCGTAGCCTGCGGGAAGCTCGTCGATTACTACTTCGTACGTTCCCAAATCAATCCCGTCTTCTTCGTTGCGGAAATACGCGTAGCCCGACGAGTTGGTGGTGGCGGAAGCGATCACTTCATCGCCGTCTTTCAAGGAAACGCGGGTGTTGCGAAGCCCAAACCCCGACGGGTGTTGTACGGCAACGCGATACAAATAAGATACTTCTTCTTCGGGCGTACTGCTTTCGTTTTCTCCCGAAGACGATTGCTCTAAGCCGCTTTCGGGAAGGGAGTTTTCCGAGCTGCCGTTTGAAGAACCGTTGCAACCGATTGCGGTTGCAAGGCTGAAACAGGTCAGCACGGACAAACAAAAAATAGCCAATTTTTTACAAAGTTTCATATAAAATTCTCTCCTAAAAAGGGGGGATTACTTCAAGGTTAAAACGATATATTCCGCGGAATAATTTGCAGGGGTTTGGGTAGGTCCGTCAAATTCTACGCTGTCCATAAAATCGCCGCCTAATACGTGGATGTCGTAAACGCCTTCGCCGGGGAAGCCGATAACGGCGGTCGAATTGTAAACAGCTTCGCCTTTCGCATCTAAAAACGCAGGCGTGTAGCACAATTCAAGGCCCTTGCAAAGCTGTACTGCGTACGTGGAAGCGGCGGGAGTGCCGTCCGCGTTGACTACCTTGAAAAGATAGCCCGTAGCCGTTTGTTGTTGTTCGGAAGAGCTTTGTTCGGAATTGCCGCCAGCTCCGCCGCAAGACGCCGTAAAGACGCCGACGCAAGCGCATAAAGAAATTGCCATGCAAAGCGCCGCGAGTTTTTTGAAAAGTTTCATAATATTCTCCTTAGGACGAAATCTTTAGATTTCGCGTTTGTAAATTTTTTCGATATTTTAAGAAAAAGAGCGTAGTACGCTATTATACGCTACATTATTATATCATATCCGTCGGGGCTTGGCAAGTCTTTTGCGAAAAAAATATATATATTTTTATGTTAAATTTTTTCCAGCGCCGTTTTGCAATAAAAAAACCGCGGTGGGAAGCACCGCGGGCTGTTGTGTTTGTGTAAAGTGTTTGGGGAATTAAAGCAAGCTTGCCGCGTCCTTGTCGCAAACGATGGTGACGAAGGGGTGAAGTTGGAGTACGGAAGCGGGAAGGGAAGGGGTAACTTCGCCCTTTACCATACCGCGTACGGCTTCCGCTTTGTTTTTACCCGAAACGACCATCAAAATGGATTTCGCCTGCATAATATTTTTAATGCCCATGGAAAGCGCTTGGCGGGGAACTTCGTCGATGGAGTTGAACAAACGGGAGTTGTCCTTAATGGTGTTTTCCTTCAAGTCTACAAGGTGTGTTACAGAAGAAAACGGGGTGTCGGGTTCGTTGAAACCGATGTGCCCGTTCGAACCAAGTCCAAGCACCTGCACGTCTTGTTTCATTTCGTCCAAAAGCGCGTTGTATCTGTCGCATTCCGCCTGCGTATCCTTTGCGCTGCCGCAAGGAAGGTTGGTGTTTTTCAAATCGATGTCGATGTGGTTGAAAAGGTTGTGGCGCATAAAGTAAGCGTAGCTTTGGTCGTGGTCGGCGGTAAGGCCTACGTATTCGTCAAGGTTGACGGAAGAAACGTTTTTAAACGAAACTTCGCCGTTTTCATACGCTTTCGCCATGTTTTGGTACATACCGATGGGGCTGGAACCCGTTGCAAGCCCAAGAATAGCGTTGGGGTTGTTTTTTACGAGTTCGACAACGATTTCCGCCGCTTTTTTGCTCATTTCTTCATAATTTTCCGTGATGATAACTTTCATAATGCGTACGCTCCAAAAAAATAAATATTTTCGGTTACATTATAGACGATTTCATCATTTTCGTCAACCGTTTGGCGGCAGAATAAAAAATTTTCGAAAAGTTTTTTGTTTTTTGGTGGAAAAAGCTTTGACAAGCTAAAAAAAATGTGATATAGTAGTATAGCTTTTGAGCAAAACTGAAAAAAAATTTGAGTATGCAGAAGTACCCAAGAGGCTCAAGGGGCTCCCCTGCTAAGGGAGTAGTATGGGAAACCGTAGCACGAGTTCGAATCTCGTCTTCTGCGCCAAAAAAGGACAGGTCTTGCACCTGTCCTTTTTTGGCGCAGAAGACGAAAAGGAGAGAGATTGCAAATTTATAAAACATAGTACCAGGTACGCGTTGAAATAAAAACCAAGCCACCAGGTACGCGTTGAAAATTGCCGCTTATACAGTCGAGCGCAAGCTTGAAGAACGTCGAAAAGACGTAAGACTGGCTGCAAGATCATCTTGCCAGGTACGCGTTGAAATTTTTTAGTGGGATTATGCGTTTCTCAAATAAAAAGAATAGAAATTGTGAAAAAAGCGTTATAAAGCTTTGCTTTCTACGCAAAAATATGCTACAATAATAGATACGAAACAAAAGACCGAGGTGAAATATGAACATTTGGCACGATATAGACGCTTCCCGTATCACAGCGAAGAGTTTTGAAGTGTTTATTGAAATTCCAAAGGGCTGTAAGGCAAAATACGAGCTGGATAAGGACACGGGGCTTTTAAAGCTCGACCGCGTTTTATATACGTCTACGGTATATCCCGCAAACTACGGTTTTATTCCCAAAACGCTTGCGGATGACGGCGACCCGTTGGACGTTTTGGTGCTTTGCGGGGAAACGATTTATCCTTGCACGCTCGTTCGCTGTTATCCCATCGGGGTAATCAAGATGATAGACGGCGGGTCTTTGGATGAAAAGATTATTGCGATTCCCTTTGGCGACCCCACCTACAATAGCTATTACGACGTGCACGAGCTTCCCAAGCACGTCTTTGACGAAATGATGCACTTCTTTGAAGTGTATAAAACGTTGGAGCATAAGCAAACGACGGTGAAGGAAATTTGCCACCGCGACGAAGCGATGGACAGCATAAACAAGTGTATTCAGGTATACAAAGATACGTTTACCGATAAGAAATAAGAGAATGAAAGTGACAAGAGGTGCGTTATGGCAAAAGAAAATCAATTTGTAGAACAAATAGCGGATATCAACGCGGATTTCCCGCAGTGGTACACGGACGTAGTATTAAAGACCAAGCTCGTTGACTACGGCCCCGTAAAAGGTACGATGGTTATCCGTCCGTACGGCTATGCGATTTGGGAAAATATCCAAAGCGAGTTGAACGCAAGATTTAAGAAAAACGGCGTAGAAAACGCGTATTTCCCTTTGCTCATTCCCATGAGCTATTTCACCAAGGAAGCCGAACACGTAGAAGGCTTCGCGCCCGAAGTGGCGGTGGTTACGCACGCGGGCGGGGAAGAGCTTTCCGAGCCCTTGGCGATTCGTCCCACTTCCGAAACGATTATCGGTACGATGATGTCGAAATGGGTGCAATCCTATCGTGATTTGCCTTTGAAAGTCAATCAATGGTGCAACGTAATGCGTTGGGAAAAAACCACCCGTCCTTTCCTTCGCACCAGCGAATTTTTGTGGCACGAAGGGCATACGGCGCATTCTTCCGCGGACGAAGCGAACGAATTTGCGCTCGATATGTTGGCTTTGTATAAAGAATTTATGGAAAACTGTCTTGCGATCCCCGTATTGACGGGCAGAAAGACGGAAAAGGAACGCTTTGCGGGCGCGGTAGCTACGTACACGATGGAAGCGATGATGAAAGACGGCAAAAGCTTGCAATCGGGTACTTCCCACTATATGGGTCAAAACTTCGCTACGGCGTTCGATATCAAATATTTGGGCAGCGAAGGCAGCTTGCAAACGGCGTACACGACGTCCTTTGGCGTATCCACCCGTTTGATCGGCGCGGTGATTATGACGCACGGCGACGAACGCGGCTTGGTATTGCCCCCCGTGGTTGCGCCGATTCAATGCGTAATCGTGCCTATCGCGGCAAGAAAGGGCGGCGTTATTGAAAAGTGCGAAGAACTCAAAGCCGAGCTTGAAAAAGCGGGCGTTCGCGTAACGTTGGACGCTACGGACAACAGCCCCGGTTGGAAGTTTAACGAATGGGAAATGAAGGGCGTGCCCGTACGTATCGAGCTTGGTCCGCGCGACATCGAAGCAGGCAAAATGCTTTGCGCACGCCGCGATACGCTTGAAAAAATCGAAATGCCCTTGGAAAACGCGGCGGACAGCGTAAAAGCGTTGCTTGCGCAAGTACAAAAGGATATGTTGGAAGCGGCGAAAGCGCGTAGAGATAGCCGCATCGTTTACGCGGACGATATGGACGGAATTTTGGCGGGCGTAGAAGCGGGCAACTTCGTAAAAGCGGGTTGGTGCGGCTGCCGCGCTTGCGAAGACAAAATCAAGGAACAAACCGCGGCGACCGCGCGCGTGTACGCGGAAGGCGAAAGCGCGGAAAAATGTGCCGTTTGCGGTGAAAAAGCTAAGCACGTTATTATTTACGCTCGCGCATATTAAGATTTTTACTAAAAATAAACCGACTGATTTTACGAAAGAGAAAATCGGTTGGTTTTTTTATTTTGCCCGTACCAGGTACGAGATGAAATTTTAATTTGTATGGCTGAAATGCAACGCATATACGGTCGAACGCAAACTTAAAGAACGTCAAAAAGAAGTAAGACTTGTCAGCGGAAACCTTCCGCTACCAGGTACGAGATGAAATAAAAATCCCCGTACCAGGTATGCGTTGAAGTTTAACGCATATGGGTGAAAGGTGACGCATATACGGTCGAAAACCAACTTAAAAAACTTCGAAGAGACGTAAGACTTGTCAGCGGAAACCTTCCGCAAGACGTAAGACTTGTCGACGGAAACCTTCCGCAAGACGTAAGACTGGTTGCAAGCTTATCTTGCCCTTGCGCACGCTCGCGATAAATAATGTAGCAAAAAACCCAAAAAAATGCCCCTACATACTTGACGGAAAAGGGGAAAAGTGGTATGATGATATTATGGAAAATGTTACTGAAACGAACAAACTAATAGGCAAGAACCTGACCTTTTACCGTAAGGCGGCAGGATTGACGCAAGCTGAGCTCGCCGAAAAAATCAATTATTCGGACAAATCCGTTTCCAAATGGGAATCGGGGAACGGCGCGCCCGACGTATACACGCTTTTACAGCTTGCCGCATTGTAT
>JBGVRC010000179.1:0-6235 GCA_045128055.1 Candidatus Scatosoma sp.
AAATAAAAGATTTTGCATAAATATCGAAAAAAACACGCTTTCTGGCGTGTTTTTGCTTGTTTTTTTCTTTGCTATTCTTGACATTATTCGTAAAATAGTATATAATAATAAATAAGATTACGATGCGGTTTTTCCGCTTAACAATATGGGGAATTATGAGAAACGAAAGCGTTGCGATTTTAGATATACGTTCGAATGAAGTATCCTTTTCCTTGGGCGCAAGGGGCGTAAACGGTACCTTTGTTTTTAACGATACGAATGCGGTGGAATACGAAGGATACGTATCGGGCGGATTTTTAGATGAAAATGCGTTTCGCAAGGCAATAGCGACGTCTATCACCGCCGTGCAACAGCGCTATGAAGGAACGGTGGAAGGTATATACGTTGGCGTGCCGTCTGCGTTTGTCACCGTGCATACGATGGGGCACACCATTTCCTTTCCGTCCAAACGTAAAATTTCCGCGCAGGACGTTGAAGCTTTGTATGAAAGCGGATTGAACGAGATTATGTCGGCGGAACGCTGCGTGCGCCGTTCGGCTATGTATTTTACTTTGGGAGATAATAGAAAATATTTCTCCGCGGAATCGTTATACGGGGTTTCCACCAACGTTTTAAAGGGCGCGCTTTGTTATTATTTTATAGACGAAAGATTTATGCGCATCGTCAATGCGACCTTGACGGAGCTGGGCTTTTCATCGGTAAAATACGTGCCTTCGACTTTGGCGCAAGCTGAATATTTGCTTTCCGATAAAAAACGAGAAGGGTACGCCTTTTTATTAGACATAGGCTTTTTGACGACTTCTATATCCGTATTGTACGGCAACGGCATCGTGCACGAGCAAACCTTTGATTGCGGCGCGGGGACGGTGCTTGTGGCGTTGATGGAAGGGCTGGACGTCGACTATTCGGTGGCTGAAGAGATTTTGATGGCGGCGAATATTTCAGGCGGGGTGGTTTCGCGGGAAATGCGTTGGACAAGCGAAGGGGACAATAGAAGCTTCTCCGTGATGGAAATCAACGAAATTATTAAATGTAGCTTGGACGTTTTATGCGAACAAATCGACGCGTTCTTTTCGACGAGATATCAAGACAAAATATCGACTGTATTAACCGCGCGGCCTATTAGTATTACGGGCGAAGGTATCGTATCTTTAAAGGGCGCGGCGGAGCATATATCCAGGCGATTAAATAGAATTTCCGAAATCGTTTATCCTGATTTGCCTTATTATGATAAGCCGAACTTCTCGTCGAGAATCGGCTTGTTGGATACGGCAACAAAAGATTGTAAAAAGGAAAGCTGGTTTCATAAAATTTTTAATGTTTTTGGAGGAAAAAAGAAATGATGGATCAATATAACGATACGTATAATCAATATGGTTATGGCGCGCAGGTAGGCGGTGACGCGGATAATAACTTATCGGGGGTTGCCAAAATCAAAGTAATCGGCGTCGGCGGCGCAGGTAATAACGCCGTAGATAGATTGATTGAGTCGGGCTTGAAGAGTGCGGAATACATCGTTGTTAATACGGACAACCAAGCGTTGGCTCGTTCTCGCGCGCATAGACGCATACAAATCGGCGTTCAGCTCACCAAAGGGCTCGGCGCGGGTGCTGACCCTACGGTAGGTAAGGCTGCGGCGGAAGAAAATAAAGAAGAATTACAAGAAGCTTTGAAGGGTACGGATTTGCTTTTTATTACGGCCGGTATGGGTGGCGGTACGGGTACGGGCGCAGCCCCCGTCATTGCAAAAATCGCCAAAGAAATGAAAATTCTCACCGTTGCTGTGGTGACCTTGCCCTTTAATTTTGAAGCAAAGCGTAGAATGGACAACGCGCTTATCGGTATTGAAGAATTGAAAAAGTCGGTGGATTCTATCATCACCATTCCTAATGATAAAATCCGTCAAGTAGTTCCGAAAAATACTTCTTTTTCAGAAGCGTTAAAGGTAGCAGACGAAGTGCTTCGTCAAGGTATTCGCGGAATCGCCGAGCTTATCGTAAAGCCTTCCCTTATCAATCTTGACTTTGCGGACGTAAAAACTACGTTGAAGGGCCGCGGCTTGGCGCATATGGGTATCGGCGTAGCGAAGGGCGAAAAGAGAATTTTTGACGCGGTGCGCTGCGCTGTGTGCTCGCCGTTGCTGAACACGACGATCGAAGGGGCTAACTCTGTCATATTAAACGTTATCGGGGGCAAAGATTTATCCTTGGACGAAGTAGTTACGGCGGCAGACCTTGTAAAAGGGGTTATCGACTATTCCGCGAACGTTATTTTTGGCGCGTGCATTGATGAAAATATGTCCGATGAAGTGGAAGTTGTCATTATCGCAACGGGTTTTAACGATTCTAAAAACGGGTTTGGCGCGGATATGCAGAATGCCGCTGCTCGTCAAGCGACCGTTTTGTCGCAAAAAATTGATAATGCGTACACGCAACGTATGGACGGCGCGTATAACGTGGGAGTTGCGCCTAATTATGCGGAACCCGCGACGTTTGCGCAAACGGCTTATGCGCAGCAACCGACTGTAAATGAAACGGGAGAATTTACGCCGATGCAATCCATTCCCCCCGTACAACAAGTACAACCCCTGCAACCGGTAGGAGCAACTTCGTTTGAACCGGATGATCCCATTCCCAGCGGTAATTCGGAAGACCAAACGGAAAAGAAGCGTCGCCCCCGTTTTGTTGATTTCTTTATGAAGAAAAATAATGCGGAAGACAAATAAAATCTTAAATTAAAGACGGCCTTCGGGCCGTTTTTTTGTAAAGGAGAAAGGACATCTACGATAGCAGATGTCCTTTCAAGGAAGAATAAATCAGATATGAGTATGAGCTAATTGATATAATATAAAATCGAAAAACACTATTACATATCGGTTTTATATCGATATTTTTAATTATTATATCATATTAGAATGATATTTGCAAGTACCTAGCAAAAAAAACATCGGTTCCTGCCATAAGAATAACTTATATATAAAATAATCGCTTATTAGAAAAAATATACTATATATATGGCATTTAAAGGATTAAAAAAAGCGAAAAAAATATATTTCATCGGCATTGGTGGGGTAAGTATGAGCGCGCTTGCAAAATTGCTTTCCGCGCATGGTTATAAGGTTTCGGGAAGTGACGCGCAAAAGAACGAGCAAACGGATATGCTGGCTTTTTACGGAGTCAAAACCTGCCTTGGCGAGCAAGCGGACAGGGAAGAGCTTTTGCATAGTGACGTCGTCGTGTTTACCGACGCGATTTCCTATGAAAACAAAGAGCTGCAAGCCGCGTTACGTATGCAAAAAAAGGTGTATTCTCGCGCGGAATTTTTACAAATTATCAGCGCGGAATTTCAAAACGTAATCGCCGTTGCGGGGAGTCATGGAAAAACGACCTGCACTTCTATGTGCGCGCACGCTTTAAAGGCAGTAAACGTACCGTTTACCGCGCATATCGGCGGGGAAGACTCCGTGTTTAAAAATTATTATTCTTCCGGAATGGAATATTTTATTACGGAAGCTTGCGAGTATAAACAAAATTTATTAAAGCTTTCGCCAAGCGTTGGAGTCTTGTTAAATATTGATAAGGATCATATGGATTGTTATAAAAACGTTGACGCGCTAACGGACACGTTTTATCAATTTTGTAACCAGTCTAAGCTTGCTTTTGTGTGCGCAGATGATGAACGGTGCGCTAATTTTCAAAAATTTCCGACCTTTGGGATAGTCAATGCTTTGGCGGATTATCGCGCGGTTCAAATTCGCGGCAACGGCGAACAGTATTCTTTTGTTGTGGAAGAATACGGACGTGCAATAGCGCGCGTACGTTTAAAAACGATAGGCTATTGCGGGGTTTACAATGCATTAGCGGCTTTTGCGGCGATGCGTTCTTTTGGGTTTGATGAAAAAGAAATTTGTAAAGGCTTGGAAAACTTTACGGCGGTCAAGCGAAGATTTGAGAAAATCGGGAGTTATAAGGGCGCAAGCGTAATTTGCGATTACGCGCATCACCCCAGAGAAATTAAATCGACTTTACGCACGGCAAAAGGGATATGTAAAGGGAATTTGTACGTAGTTTTTCAACCGCATACTTATTCGCGGACAAAGCTTTTGATGGAAGAGTTTGTAGACGTTTTGCGTTCGGTAAAAAATTTAATCGTATATAAAACGTATCCTGCGCGAGAAACGTACGACGGCGCGGGAAGCGCGAAGGCTTTGTCGCAAGCCGTGGGGAATTGCTTGTACGCGGAAAACGCTTACGTGCTAAAAACGTGGATGAAAACCACTTTGAAAGACGGGGATTGTATTTTGTTTTTAGGGGCAGGGGACATCTATTACGTAGCACAGCATTTATTCCGCGAATTGTTATAAAATACATCTGTGATGTATGTTTAAAAAAATAATGAATATATAAGCGGGGAAATAGACAAATGTTTGAAAAAACCTTGTCTTTGCCCCGTTTTTTTATTGTCAAACTATTGATAAATTCAAAAAAAAATGTTATAATGAATAGGTATTGATATTGGAGGTGATTCCTTTGACGACGAAATCGGAAGAGAATAAGAAAGAAAAGAAATCTAAAAAGGTAAAAAAGGAATCTGCAATCGTCACGAAAGAAAGTATTTGCGCGACTTGCGCTATGTTTTTCTTTTTGGGATTTTTGATTTTATGTACTCGTTCGCTCATATTCGGCGACTTTGGCGGGGGTGTCAACGACGTGCTCTTGGGCGCGTTTGGGTATATGTCCTATCCGCTTTTTTTAGGCGCAACCTATTTGTGCGTTATGGGCTTAGTCGGCAAGAGCCTTGTTAAAAATAAAAAAGCAGGCTGGTTGCTGGGGATTGCTCTTGTTTGCTTGGCGATTACCATACATATTGCGTTGACCTATCAACGCTTTGATGAAGAAGGTTATTTAAACTATTGTTTCGCTTCGGGCGCAGCTTTCCCGAAAACAACGGTAACGGGGCTTTTGGGCGGGGCGATTGCTTACGGAGTATCCCAGCTGATTACGCAAACGGGCAGCTTGGTCGTTTTTGCATTGCTTTTCACGTTGTTTGGTTATATATCGTTTACCGTTCTCAAAAAAGGCGTAAACACGAAAGAAGATAATGCAAAAAGCGAAGGGGAAGCGCCTTCGATGGAGATTCCGCTTTCCAACGACGGGGGGATAGGCGGAAATGTAGAAAACACGGCCGCGCAACAACCGAACGTTATCCATGTAACAACGGGTAATGATGGGCAAGCTTCTCCTACGGCGCTCGGGAAAAATGCAAATGGATATACAGCCGATATGGTTGCGCAGCGTCCTGGGGTAAAATTATACGAAGCGTCGCAAAACAGCGCGGCTAATGCAAATCAAACAAACGGTTTTTCGCCGTTTGGCAATTCGCAGCAAAGCACTCAACCCATTGAAGTTGAACCCACGGACGATTTGGTTAATTCCTACGAAAAGAGCCGCGCCTTTCTCTTTGGCGGTACGCCTGCGGAAAATTATAAGCGAAATTTGCTTTTTGATCCAAATGCAAACGTGAATAAACGTTCTTCCAACGAAACGAGCGTTCCGTCAAATACGTACGTACCTTCTTACGTGAATGCGTATGAAAACTCGGTAAACGATGACGCGGCAAATATTTGTCCTGCAAAAGTGGTAAGCGATAACGCTGTTGCGTCTAATACAACCTACGCAGAGCCTAAATATCCCGAATATCAAGAACCCACTTCGTTTGTCACGCCTATTCAGCCTATTCAACCGACGACGGAATATCCGACGGAAGCTCGTTCTTTCCAACCTAATGCGGAAGAAGCTTCTTGGGGTAAAGAGAGCAGTTCATTTGATAAATATTCCGATTTCACGCAAAGTGAAAGGAGCAGGGAAGAAATTTTACCTGCAACAAACGGAGATATCTTTGCTTCCCATCAAGACGACGGTGCATATCGTCGCCACGATTATATGGATTTATTCTCTACGTCCAACCCTAACGTGTTTGGCGGGGAAGAGCTTTCAAGAAAGGACGCGGACGCTGTTTCTTTTGCGGGCAATGTTCGTGCGACCGAGCAAGAAGAGAATTTTGATAATAGCGACCGCGGTCGCGGCTTTGACGCCTTTACGTCAAGCGGCAGAGACGGCTTGCATTTATTTGATGACGAAGGGGAAACGCAATCGCGCGGATATGAAACGGATTTTTCCGCGGACAGAGCTTTTCAAAACAATGACGCGCTTGCGCCGATGGATAGAAACGCTAA
>JBGVRC010000180.1:0-1759 GCA_045128055.1 Candidatus Scatosoma sp.
CCTCGTCCACTGTAGGACCAAGCGGATGTTCGCCGACAAGCAACGTCAAATAGGTTTTCGTAATATTATAATGAAAACCGATTTTTTGCTTATCCAGCGTAATCGGTGACAGCTTAGAAAAAGCACGCAAACTTTCCATAACGGAAATCCTATACTTCAATTCCTGTAAAATAGGCATTTTCGTAAGCGGTAATTTCCCCGCTTCGAGCTGCTGGTCAAGTTCTTTTACCTGTTCTTGGTATTGTTCCATAATAGTCATAATTTTTTCTCCTATGATTTAATAATTTCTTTTAATTTCCGCGCAAGACAAGTCCCGCGCTTTTCCGTATCCGTTCGCTTAATCGCAATACATTGCGCCTTTCGTTCGCCAACAATAATTACCTTTTGCTTTCCACGCGTAATTGCCGTGTAAATCAAAGGTCGAGTCAGCATAATATGATGTGCGCTTTGGATGTTGATAATAACGGACGCATACTCCGAACCTTGTGATTTGTGTACGGTTGACGCATAGCCCAAATCGACCATATCCATATCTTGAGCGTCGTAGGTTTTCTTTCTATCGTCGCCAAAATCAATTTCTACAGCCACTTCATTTCCCATGTGAGAAATTCGCTCTACGTAACCGATATCCCCGTTATTCACGTCTTCGTGATTCTTGATTTGCATAACCTTATCACCAACGCGAAACGTCTTCTTTCCTACCGTCACTTCTTGCTTGCCAAACTGTTTTGGATTGATTTCGTCTTGGATAAGCACGTTCAATGCATTTACGCCCGTATCCGTTTTTTGACGGTACGGCGTTAACAGCGCCACGCTATCCACTCCGTATTTTTTTATCTCTTCCAAATATATTTTGACAATCGTTTGTGCCGATTCGCTAATATCGGGGGAGTCAATAAATTGAAAATCATCCCCGTACTCTAAATTCAAATTACCGTGCCGTATCAGTTTAGCATTGGTTGCGATCCTGCTCCCCGACGTTTGTCTAAAAACTTTATCCAAACGCACAACGGGAACGACTTCGCTCGCAATGAGTTCACTAAGCACAGCACCTGGACCAACCGAGGGTAACTGATCGGAATCGCCGATTAAAATTAACTGTGCACCTTTCTTAACAGACTCAAACAGCATCTTTGCTAAATATATATCCAGCATTGAAACTTCGTCCACAAGTATCAGGTCCGCATCAATCTCATCCGCTCCGTCAAAAGCACCGTCGTCACCAGCAAACAAGCCTAAAAGCTTATGCACTGTCATAGACGGCCTGCCCGTTGACTGTTCCATTCGCCTTGCCGCTCTACCCGTGGGTGCACAACACGCGATAATAGAATCGGGATAATTCTTTGAATAGATATCCAAGATTGCCTTTTGAATTAAGGTTTTCCCTGTACCGGGACCGCCAGTTACGATAGATAATCCTTTCGTTAACGCCATTTTTACAGCGTCTCGTTGTTCCGGCGCCAACCGCAGTTTAAGTTTACGCTCTTCTTCATCCAGCTCCGCGTCTAAATCGGTATATTCTTTACCGTGTACGCTTTTAAGCTGTCTTTTTACAAGTAAGCTCAATGCGGATTCCGCTATCGCTGTTTTTTCACGGTAAGCAAACTCGTCATAACAAACAAGTTTTTTCTCGTGAACCAACTTTGCAGCGCGGTTTGCCACCATTTCTTCCGTCAGACGTTTTGTATCCAAAAGTTTCAAGCAAGCCTTTACAAAAGCGTGCTTTTCCATACATAAATGCCCTTTAGATTCCGCATCG
>JBGVRC010000181.1:0-6898 GCA_045128055.1 Candidatus Scatosoma sp.
TTGCGTATGAACCGCGCCGTGCAAAATATGGTGGAAAAAGTGGGCGTTCCCTATACGCAAGCGGTGGATTATGCAACCATCAACCCTGCAAGGATGATAGGGATTGATAAGGAAGCGGGAAGCATTAAGGTTGGCAAACGCGCCGACTTCACGGTGCTTAACGAAGCCTTTGACGTACTTATGACGGTGCGCGGCGGTAAAATTATTTACAAAGCGTAATAGTGTTTATCCTATTTCTTATAAAGAGCTCGGACAATTTGTTCGGGTTCTTTTTTTGCATAGCAAACCCATAAAAAACATATTTATAATTGGAAAGTAAGGTTTTTTAAAAGTTTTTTAAAAATTTTCCGATAAATACTTCCAAAAGAGAGAAAAATATGTTACAATAAGGGGGAATATATAATGGCGCAGTATACGTTTGAGCGCTATAAGGAGTTTTCGCAAGAAATACCCTTTTCTTTTTCAAAACATACTACCATTGGTTGCGGGGGGACGTCAAATCGCGCGTTTTATCCCAAAAATACCGTACAACTTACGTCGCTTTTAAAAAAGCTACAAGAAGATAAAATTTTTTACTGTGTTTTAGGCAACGGAAGCAACGTTTTGCCGTCGGACGACAATTCGGAGAAGGTCGTCGTATCCACAAAGCACTTAACCGCAACTTTTTTGACGGAAAACGGAGCGTTTGCGTATACAGGCGTAACGAGCGCGGCATTGCTTCGTTTTTGTAAAATGAATAGGTATTCGGGCGTAGAGTTTTTACAGGGAATACCTTGTACACTTGGCGGCGCGTTGTTTATGAACGCTGGCGTAAGCGGAAAATATATCGCGGACGTCGTGCAAAACGTATTGGTGTACCGCGACGGAAAAATTCGTTTGTTATCCAAAGCGGAATGCGGCTATGCCTATAAGCAAAGTGTTTTTATGAACAACGAAGACGTAATTATCGGCGCGGCTTTGTCCTTGACTCGGGCAAGCGAAGCGGATATAGAAGAAAATGAAAAATTCTACGCGCTTCGACGGGCGCATTTGCCAAAGGGAAAAAGTATGGGCTGCGTTTTTAAAAATCCCGACGGAGCGTTTGCTGGGGATTTGATTGAACGTAGCGGCTTAAAAGGGTTGAAGATAGGCGGGGCGTACGTGTCTACGCAACACGCGAATTTTATTATCAACGATGGCAATGCTACGTCCAAGGATATACAAACTTTGATAGAAATGATAAAAAATGCGGTGTTTGCGCAATACGGAATACGGTTGGAAGAAGAAATTAGACGGATATAAGGAGAGAATATTATGTTGCTTACGGGGGATTATCATACGCATACGCCTTTCTCACACGGAAAAAATACGGTGGATGAGAACGCGGCGAAGGCAAAAGCGCTTGGTTTAAAGCAAATCGGTATCAGCGACCACGGCTTTTCGCACGTAACGTTTGGCGTACGCCGTAAACAAATGCAAGAATACGTCAAGGAATGTAAAGCGGCGTCGCAAAAATACGGGATAGACGTATTGGTGGGGATTGAAGCAAATATCCGCGGCGTTGCGGGTAAGGCGGATTTGACGGAAAAGGATTACGAAAATTTTGATATTTATTTATGCGGTAAACACGTATTCGTTTGGTATTCTTCCTTTGCAGATATGTTCCGCTTTGGCGGAGCAAATTTCTGGAATGACAAGATTGCTAAAAATCCTTCGCAAAAGTTGATACAAAGAAATACCCTTGCCTATATCAACGCGATAAAAAACAATCCCTTGGACGCGATTACGCATTTAAATCATCGTTGTCCTTCCGACGTTTTGGAAGTGGCGAAATGCGCGGCGGACTATGGAACTTATATCGAGTTAAACGCGAAAAAAGAGCATTTGACGGACGATCAGCTTTGTGAAATCGTAGCCAAGACGCAGGCGCGGTTTATTATCGATTCGGACGCACATTCCGCGGCAAGCGTAGGGGAAGTTAGCCTTGTGGAAAAGCAGCTTGCGCGTATCAACTTTCCTATGGAGCGCATAGACAATATCGACGGCAGATATCCCAGCTTCCGTTTTGCGGCTTTTAAGAAAACTCATTAAAGGATAGAAATGAATTTTACGGCAGAAATCAAAAAAGAGATTATATCCAAAGGCATCAAAAAATCGTTGCCCTGTATTTCCGCGTACGTAAAAACAAGCGGGACGACGGGGATTCGAGATGGAAAGCCTGCCTTTTTTCTTGTAAGTGAAACGGAGAATGTAGCGGAGTTCTTTATGTCGGCGTTTGCGGAAGCTTTGGATACCGAACTGTATATCACCAACGCGACCTGGGATAGAATGAGCGGTAGGGATAAGCTTCTTTTACAATGCCCCGTCCAAAAAGCGGAAAGCGTGATGCAAAAGTTGCGTTTGCTTACGAAAACGGGGGAAATTCGCGACGGAATAAGCGGTTCGCTCGTTGCGGCGGAAACGGATAAAATTGCCTATATTAAGGGTGCGTTTTTGGGCGGCGGCAGTTGTATAATTCCGTCGGAGAGCGGAAAGTCGGGCTATCATTTAGAATGGGTATTTTCCGATAGAAAAGCGGCGCGTGATTTTTGTGACATTTTGGACGAAGTCGAGCTGATTGCAAGATTGACTGAACGCAAGGAAACGAGCGTTGTATATATCAAAAACAAAGAACAAATTTCTGATTTTTTATCAGCGATAGGCGCAACGCACGCCTTGAAAAAGTTTTCCGCTCTGGTGGAAAAACGGGACGACGCGAATAGGAGCAATCGCGCTCGTAACTGTATGTCGGGGAATGCGGATAAAACGGCGATTGCGGCGGTAAAGCAGGTCGTTGCTTTGCAAAAGTTGGTAGAATGCGGTATTTTGGACGACGTAAGCCCTGAATTAAAAGATTTGGCTTTGACGAGATTGAAAAATCCTGCAATGAGCTTGCAAGAGCTTGCCGATTATTTAAAGGTCAGCAAAAGCTGTTTAAATCATCGTATGCGTAGGCTAATGTCCTTATCTGCGGGGATAGAGAAGGAATAACGAAGAAAAATAGAGAAAAACGGAAGATTATGACGGATTTTGTACATTTACATTTACACACGGAATACAGCCTTTTGGACGGCGCGGCGAAAGTAGACGATTTGGTGGAGCATCTTGTCAAAAACAATATTGATACTTGCGCTATTACCGACCACGGGAATATGTACGCTTCTTTATATTTTGCCGAAGAATGCGTAAAAAAAGGCATAAAATATATTATCGGCTGCGAATTGTATGCCGTTGATAATCATTTGGATAAACGCCCGGGGAAAAACGAGCATATCGTTTTGCTTGCAAAAAATAAAACGGGCTATAAAAATATCGTTAAGCTGGACTCTCTTTCCTATATCGACGGCTATTACGGCGGCAAACCCCGCATCAGCTACGATTTAATCAAACAGCATCACGAAGGGGTAATTTGTCTTTCCGCGTGCTTAGCGGGGAGATTGCCCCAGCTTTTGTTGCGCGGCGATTATGAAGGCGCGAAGGATTGGGCGGCGGAAATGAAAGGGGTGTTTGGCGAAGATTTTTATATCGAGCTACAAGACCACGGCATCGCCGAACAACGGCAAATTATGCCTGACCTTATCAAGATTGCAAGAGAACTTGATATTCAGCTTGTTGCGACAAACGACGTGCATTACATCGAAAAAGCGGACTGGGAACCGCACGAAATTTTGCTTTGTATTCAAACGAAGTCTACGCTTGCAAATCCCAAAATGCGCTTTGAAGAACACGAATTTTATATGAAATCGGGGGACGAGATGGCGGAGCTTTTCCACTACGTTCCCGAAGCGATTACAAACACGCGCGTTATTGCGGATAAAATAGAAGAACCCGTTTTCGATTTGACGCCTAAGGGCGACCCTATTCGCGATACGTCGCTTATCCCTTTATACAAGCCCGACGACGGTTCTACTTCGCCTGATTACCTTACTCGTTTGACTTGGGAAGGCTTGCCCAAGCGTTACGCGGAAATTACAGAAGAAATCAAACAAAGAGCAAATTACGAGCTGGGCATTATTATAAAAATGGGCTTTGCCGACTATTTCTTAATCGTTTGGGATTATATCAACTGGTCGAGATTGCACGGTATTCCCGTTGGGCCGGGGCGTGGCTCGGGGGTAGGTAGTATCGTAGCCTACTCTATCGGCATCACCGACGTCGATCCCTTGAAGTACGATTTGATTTTTGAACGTTTCTTGAACCCCGATCGTGTATCTATGCCCGACTTCGACGTCGATTTTTGCACGAAAAGAAGAATAGAAACGATTGAATACGTACGCGAAAAATACCACCCCGAAAACGTAGCGCAAATCGTTACGTTCGGTACGCTTGCTTCGCGCGCTGTTATCAAGGACGTGGGGCGCGTAATGGGGGTTCCGTATTCCGAAACGGACAAAGTGGCAAAGCTAATGGACGGAAAATCGACCATCGGCGAATTGTTGGGCTTGAAGATTCCTAAGTTTGAAAAGCAGCTTGCCGACCCTACGTTAAACGAAGAAAAACGCGGGGATATCGAAAAGAAGCTTGCCGAGCAAAAGAAAAAGAAAAACCCCGAATTTATCGAAGTGTACGAAAGCAATCCCGAATTGCATCAAGTCATCGATATGGGCTTGAAGCTGGAAGGTATGCCGAAAAATACGTCCGAACACGCGGCGGGCGTCGTTATTTGTAATAAAGTGCTTGCGGACAACGTACCCCTTGCAAGAAACGGGGAAGACATCGTTACGCAGTTTGATATGAAAGAAGTGGAAGCGGTCGGTATGTTGAAGATGGACTTCCTTGCGCTTACCACTTTGACGGATATTCAAAACACGCTTGAATATATCAAAGAAGGGAAAGGGATCGACGTCGATTTCGATAAAATCGGTCTGGACGTCCCCGAAGCGTATCAGTTGATTTCGTCCGGGGATACGGACGCTGTGTTCCAGCTTGAACAAGGCGGGATGAAAAAGTTTATGAAAGAACTGCAACCAAGCTGTTTGGAAGATTTGATTGCAGGTATTTCGCTCTATCGTCCCGGGCCTATGGATTTCATTCCCAAATATATTGAAAATAAGCATAACCCCGAAAAGGTTGTTTATGATACGCCCTTTTTAGAGCCTATCTTGAAAAACTCCTATGGGGTAATCGTATATCAAGAGCAGGTTATGCAAATTTTCCAACAGCTTGCAGGCTATTCGCTTGGACAAGCAGACCTTGTGCGCCGCGCGATGGCAAAGAAAAAGAAAGCGGAATTGATGGCGCATAAAGATAAATTTATCTACGGCGCGCCCGAAGAAGGGATTACGGGTTGCGCGGCAAAGGGTATTCCCGCGGAAGTGGCTGGGAAAATATTTGGCGATATGGAAAGCTTTGCTTCCTATGCTTTCAATAAATCGCACGCGGCCGCGTATGCCGTTGTGGCATACCGCACGGCGTATTTAAAACATTTCTATCCCAAAGAATTTCTTGCGGGTATCTTAAACGATAGAATTGACAAAATCGAAGAAGTTTCCAAGTATATTTTGTATATGAAGGAAAAAAATATCGACGTTTTGCCGCCGAATATCAACAAATCCAAAGATATTTTCTGGGTAGAAGGTAACGGGCTTCGAATTGGGCTTGGCGCGCTTCGTGGCGTTGGTCAAGACGCTATCGCCGCGGTTATAAAGGAACGCGAAGAAAACGGATTATTTAAAGACTTCTCCGATTTCGTTTGCCGTTGCTCTAAATACGTCAATAAGCGTATTGTGGAAAGCTTGATTTACGCAGGCGCATTTGATTGCTTTGGGTATAACCGCGCGCAATTTGCGGCTGTGTACGAAGAAGCGATTACTCGAGTTAACGCGATTGATAAACAAAAGAACAGCGCACAAATTTCCTTGTTTGGAAGTATTGTGGAAGAACAAGCTATCGAGATAAAATACCCCGATATTCCCGAATACGAAACGATGGAAAAGCTGTCCAAGGAAAAAGCGGTGCTTGGCGTGTACGTAAGCGGACACCCGTTTGAAAGGTTTTTGCCGCATTTTAAGGATAAAACCTTTAACTGTTCGATGATGAACGCTTATACGGAAAACGAAGACGGGGAGAAGACGTATACGGAGCTTTCCGACGGACAACAGGTTACGATGGGCGGTATGATCGGCGCGTTTAAAAAATTAAAGACGCGCAGCGGCGCGTTTATGGCGTTTGTCACCGTGGAAGATATGTTCGGTTCTATCGAATGCGTATGCTTCCCCAAGGTATACGAGCGTATTCGCTCTTTCTTGGAAACCGACCGCGTAGTTTCGCTGTCTGGTAAAATTAGCATTGAAGACGAAAAATTGCCCGCTATCATCATCGATAAAATGACAGAGTTTACGCTGGACGACAACGGAGCGGCGCAAACAGCGGAGCAAAAGCCAGATATGGCAAACGTGAGCGCAAAGACGGATAAAAAAGAAGCGGAGCAAAGATTGTGGTTGAACGTCAGCGGTTTTGAAGACGAAGACGTGGAAGAGCTGTTGGAAACGCTGTCTTACTATGCCGGCGATACGCAGGTTTGCTTTGTGAAAGACGGGAAAAAGATGCTTTGTTCGCAAAAAGTTACGGTTGGAAAAGCTTTGATGGCGGAATTGAGCTCCTTTTTGCCTGAAAATTGTATAAAACTTGTCTAAAAATTGAAAATTATAGCGAAAAGTATTTGTTTTTTTCAAAAGAATTGCTATAATATATTTGTATGGGCTTTTTGAAGAAGCCTTAGAGAATAATTTGGAAAAAAGATAGCAAAAGAGGTAAAAAAATGAAACGTATTGGTTTGTTGACGAGCGGCGGTGACGCGCCCGGTATGAATGCGGCAATCCGCGCAGTAGTACGTTCTGGTATTTATTTTGGTATGGAAGTTTTCGGGGTTGAACGCGGT
>JBGVRC010000182.1:0-12817 GCA_045128055.1 Candidatus Scatosoma sp.
GTAGACGGTAAAGAATTTACCATTATCAAGCAAAGCGATATTCTCGCTATCGTAGAAGACTAATTTTGGATTTTTCAAGGAGATATAGATTATGGCTAAACAAATTAAATATGGCGAAGATGCAAGAAAAGCTTTGGAAGCAGGTGTAAACGTACTTGCAGATACCGTAAAAATTACGCTTGGACCTAAGGGAAGAAACGTTGTGCTTGACAAGAAGTTCGGCGCTCCCCTTATCACCAACGACGGCGTTACTATTGCAAAAGAAATTGAACTTAGCGACCCTTTTGAAAATATGGGCGCGCAGCTTGTAAAAGAAGTTTCTACTAAAACCAACGACGTAGCGGGCGACGGCACGACGACGGCAGTTGTTTTGGCGCAAGCAATCGTGCGTGAAGGACTTAAAAACCTTGCCGCAGGCGCAAACCCTATCATCTTAAAAAACGGCATCAAAAAAGCGGTTGACGCAACGGTTGAACATTTGAAGAGTATTTCCAAAGCCGTAGAAAGCAATAAAGCAATCGAACAAACTGCTTCCATTTCCGCAGGCAACCCCGAAGTGGGCGCCTTAATTGCCAAAGCAATGGAAATCGTTGGCAAGGACGGCGTTATCACCGTTGAAGAAGGTAAGTCGATGAACACCGAATTGAATACTGTAGAAGGTATGCAATTTGACCGTGGCTACGCGTCCGCCTATATGGTAACCAACACCGATAAAATGGAAGCGTATATCGAAAATCCCTATATCCTTATCACCGATAAGAAAATTTCCAGCTTGCAAGAAATCTTGCCCGTAATCGAACCCCTTGCGCAGCAAGGCGCAAAGCTTTTGATTATTGCGGAAGATGTAGAAGGCGACGCTCTTGCAGCCCTTATCGTAAATAAGCTCAAAGGAGTATTTAACTCCGTTGCAGTAAAGGCCCCTGGTTTTGGCGACAGAAGAAAGGAAATGTTACGCGATATCGCCATTTTGACGGGCGGCGAAGTGATTTCTTCCGACCTTGGCTTGGAATTTAAGGACGTTACGTTAAATATGCTCGGCAGAGCTTCCAGCGTTCGCGTTGACAAAGAAAACACCACTATCGTCGGCGGCGCAGGCGAAGCGGAAGCTATTAAAGCGCGCATCGCTTCCATCAAATCGCAAATTCTTGAAACAAAGTCCGACTACGATAGAGAAAAATTGCAAGAACGTCTCGCAAAGCTTGCAGGCGGCGTAGCCGTTATCAGCGTAGGTGCTGCTACGGAAGTAGAAATGAAAGAAAAGAAGCTCCGTATTGACGACGCCCTTGCAGCAACCCGCGCGGCTGTGGAAGAAGGCTACGTGCCTGGTGGCGGTAGCGCACTTCTCTCCGCTGTGCCTACCGTTAAAAAGCTTGTCGCAAGCTTGAACGGCGATGAAAAAACGGGCGCGAATATCGTATTGAAGGCGTTGGAAGAACCCATTAGACAAATCGCGAAAAACGCAGGTTACGACGGTTCGGTGGTCGTAGACAAAGTCCTTTCTTCCAAAAAAGAAAACTTTGGCTTTGACGCTTTGAATAACAAATATTGTGATATGGTAGAATGCGGTATTATTGACCCTACGAAAGTTACTCGTTCCGTTCTTCAAAACGCAGCTTCCGTTGCGTCCACTTTGCTTACGACGGAAAGCATCGTAACCGATATCCCTACCCCCCCTGCTCCTATGGCTCCCGGTGGCGGTGATATGGGCGGTATGTACTAATCTTATATGCAAGCAAAAAGGACTTTCTTCTTTGGAGAAAGTCCTTTTTTATTTATTACCCCATATTTTCTAACATAAGCTTATCCGCAACAAGCGCAATAAATTCGCTGTTGGTCGGCTTTTCACTACCCAAATAGATACGCGAACCAAAGATAGCGTTGATAGCTTCAATTCTTCCCCTATTCCACGCTACTTCTATTGCGTGACGAATAGCGCGCTCTACTTTACTGGACGAAGTAGAAAATTTCTTCGCAATAGACGGATAAAGCTCTTTCGTAACGCTGTTGATAATATACGGATGATCGATCGTCATTTTTATCCCTTCGCGTAAATATCCATATCCTTTGATATGAGGCGGAATACCGATTGCGATAAAAATTTCGCTTATCTTTTCTTCCGCTGTGACAGGCTGTTTTTTCACAATAGAGCCCAACTTATCCTTTAATTCGGTGTTATGCATAATTTCATGGATTCTTTCCAAGGCAGTCGCAACAGAAAAAGGCTTTACCAAATAATATGCCGCGCCTTCTGTAACAGCGCGCTCAATTACTGTGTCCGCCGCTACGCCAGAAGCGATGATTTTGGTGTTGGGAGAAGATTTTTTCACCGAACGAATAATTCCGCAGCCGTCCATTCCTTTTAAAAACATACTTACGATGATTAAATCTGGTTTAAAACGTATTATGTTTCGTATCCCTTCGTCACCATCATCACCCGCCCACACAACACAATATTCGTTGCTCGCTTCCAAGCCGTCGCGAAGCTGTAATAACACCGCGCTGTTGGATTCTAAAATAATTACAGAATGCTTTTTCATAATAAATACTTCCTTTTTTTAGTTTAGTATCCCTATTATAATATATATTTGAAAAATTGTAAAGCAATATCGTACAATATTCGATAATATTTTCACAAAGAAAAAATAATATTTTACAATATTTTGTCGAATTGTGTCGAAATCGACAAAAAAGAACAACGCTACGTGCTTTGTAGCGTTGTTTTTCGTAGAATTTTAAGAGATTATGCGTGCGTTTCGTCTACGTATTCGTCGTAAGTAACCTGACGGTCGTAAGTTTTCTTGTCGTTGATTTCAATAATACGGTTTGCAACGGTGTTCATCAATTCCTGGTCGTGGGAAGTAAGAAGCATACACCCTTTATAATTGCTTAAACCGTTGTTCAATGCGGTAATCGATTCAAGGTCAAGGTGGTTGGTAGGTTCGTCAAAGATAAGGAAGTTGCTACCTTCCAACATCATTTTTGCAAGCATACAGCGAACTTTTTCGCCCCCCGAAAGAACTTTTGCTTTTTTCAAAGCTTCTTCGCCCGAGAAAAGCATTCTACCGAGCCAACCGCGGAGATATTCTTCGAAATGGTCGTTGGAATATTGAGAAAGCCATTCAACGAGGTTTAAATCGCAATTCAAGAAATACTCGTTGTTGTTTTGCGGGAAATAGGAAACGGAAATCGTTTTGCCCCATTTAACCGTACCTGCGTCAGGCTGTTCTTTCCCCATCAAAATGTCGTAAAGCATAGTAAGAGTCGTGCTCTTATCCGATACGATACCTATTTTTTCGTTCTTTTGTACCGTGAAAGACAAATCCTTGAAATAGCCTTCCTTGGTCAAGCCGTCTACGATAAGAATATCGTTGCCGATGTCCTTTTCAAATTTGAAATCGATATAGGGATATTTGCGCAAAGACGGCTTAAAGTCGTTAATTGTAAGCTTTTCAAGCTCTTTCTTTCTAGACGTAGCTTGACGGGATTTTGAAGCGTTCGCCGCGAATCTTGCAATAAATTCTTGCAATTCTTTCGCGCGTTGTTCCGCTTTTTTGTTTTGTTCTTTTTGCTGACGAGCCAACAGCTGGCTGGTTTGATACCAAAAATCGTAGTTACCTACGTACATATTGATTTTACCAAAGTCAACGTCGCAAATATTCGTACATACCTTATTTAAGAAATGACGGTTGTGGGATACGATGATAATCGTATTTTCGAAATCCATCAAATAATTTTCCAGCCATCTTGCCGTTTTGATGTCAAGGTTGTTGGTAGGTTCGTCCAAAAGTAAAACGTCGGGGTCGCCAAACAAAGCCTGCGCCAAAAGCACTTTCACCTTTTGCTTTGCGTCCAAATCCGCCATGATGCTGTAATGCAACTCTTCGGGAATATCCAAAGCGTTTAAAAGCTGCGCCGCTTGAAATTCTGCGTCGTAGCCGTTCATTTCAGCAAACTCACTTTCTAAATCCGCCGCGCGTACCCCGTCTTCTTCGGAAAAATCGGACTTTGCATACAAAGCGTCTTTTTCGTCCATTACTTCTACGAGACGCTTATAACCAAGCATAACGGTACGAAGTACCGTTTCGTTGTCGTACATATTTTGGTTTTGTTGCAAAACGGACATACGTTCGTTTTTATCCAAAGAAACAAAACCCTTTTGCGGTTCGATTTCGCCCGAAAGAACTTTTAAGAAAGTGGATTTTCCCGCGCCGTTTGCGCCGATAATGCCATAACAATTTCCTTTCGAAAATTTCAAATTTACGTCTTCAAACAATTTTTTGCTGCCGTACTGGAGAGATACCCCGGTAACTTGTAACATAAAACACCTCAAATTTTTCTTTACTTAGCAATTATACCATATAAAAACTATTTAAGCAAACGTTTCTATCGCGTATTTGTTATGAAATTGACAAAACAAAAAGCTTTCGAGTATTTCGAAAGCTTTTTATCTACATTATTTAACAAGTTTTTCAATCGCTTCTGCTACGTCTGCAACAGTTACTAAACTTTCCACTTCGTCGTCGCCAATGGTAATACCGAATTCGTCTTCAAGTTGACTTAAAAGTTCAACAACGTCCAAAGAATCCGCGCCAAGGTCGTCTACGATTTTTGCATCAGCCGCCACTTTTTCAATGGGAAGGTTTAATGCTTCTGCAAGCATTGCTTGAATTTTTTCCAACATAATTTACATCCTCCGTAGGTTAAAGTTAAAAAACTTACCTTTATATTTTAATATAATAACCTATAAAAGTCAAGCATTTTTAATTGTTATTTTTCTTTTTCATCGTCAAGCCGATTCTGTTCTTTTTTACATCTACTTCTTTAACGCGAGCCTGAACAACCTGCCCTACCTTTAAAACTTCCGAGGGGTGTTTTATGTATCTGTCGGTAATTTCCGAAATATGCACAAGCCCGTCTTGATGTACCCCGATGTCAATAAAAGCGCCGAAGTCAACTACGTTTCGAACGGTACCCGTCACTTCCATGCCCACCTTCAAATCTTCAATACCCATAATATCTTTACGGAGCATAGGCGCAGGCAACGCGTCACGAATATCGCGGCCGGGCTTCATGAGTTCGGTTACGATATCGTTTAAAGTCGCTTTATCAAGCTGTGTTTCGTTAGCGGCTTTTTCTTCGCCGTATGCTTTAATTTTTTGGCGCAAATCGTTGATTCTACGCGCTTTTACATCATCTTTGGTGTAAGAAAACAAAGCAAGCAGTTTTTCCGCTTTTTCGTAGGATTCAGGGTGCACAGCCGTATTATCCAAGATATTATCCCCACCGTCAATACGTAAGAAACCAGCGCATTGCGTATAGGCTTTTTCGCCGAGCTTCGGCACTTTTAAAAGTTGTCTTCTCGATTTAAATTTACCGTTCGCTTCGCGGTACGCTACGATATTTTTCGCCACGGAAGCATTTAAGCCTGCAACAAATTTCAAAAGCGAAACGCTTGCCGTATTCAAATCCACCCCAACGCTGTTTACACAGTCTTCCAAAACTCCGGAAAGCGCGCCGTCAAGACGTTTTTCGTTCATATCGTGTTGATATTGACCGACCCCAATGGATTTAGGGTCAATTTTGATAAGCTCTGCAAGCGGGTCTTGCAAACGTCTTGCAATGGAAACCGCGCTACGCGCCGTAACGTCGTAATCAGGGAATTCTTCCGCGCCAAGCGCGCTTGCCGAGTATACCGACGCGCCAGCTTCGTTGACGATAACGTAGCCGACTTCGCGACCTGTTTCCGCCTTGATTTCCTTAATCAATTCCGCAATAAAAATTTCACTTTCTTTGCTTGCCGTGCCGTTTCCGCACGAAATCACTTCAACCGCGTGTTTTGCGATCAGTTTTTTAAGCACGACCTTCGCTTCTTCCGTTTTATTTTGCGGGGGCGTAGGGAAAACAACAGTTTTATCCAAAACCTTACCCGTACTGTCCACTACGCAAATTTTGCATCCCGTACGGAACGCGGGATCCCAACCCATCGTAATTTTATCTTTAATAGGCGGTTGCATAAGCAAAGGTTTTAAGTTGACTTCAAACATTTTTATGGCTTGTTCGCTTGCTTCTTCAAAAAGCTGCGCGCGCACTTCTCGTTCTACCGAAGGCGCAATCAATCTATCATAGCCGTCTTCAGCCGCCGCTTTGACGATAGCGCTGCTCGCACCGCCGTCCTTTAAAAAGCCAGCCGCGGCAATACGTTTTGCAAAATCGGTATCGACAACGATGGACACTTTCAAAAATTCTTCTTTTTCGCCGCGATTTAAAGCCAAAACACGGTGGCTTTTTACTTCGCTGACGGGTTCTTGATAATCAGCATACATACCGTAAGTTTTCGTTTCGTCCGCTTCTTCCTTTCCTTTTGCATACGAAGACGTGATTTCCCCGTGATTGAAGAAGAAATTACGCAACTTTTTACGTGTAGCGGCGTCATCGGAAACAATTTCCGCAATAATATCTTGCGCGCCTGCCAAAGCTTCGTCCACCGATTTGACTTCTTCGGTTACGTACTTTTCCGCTTCCACGCGTACGTCAAGCGTTTTATCTTGCGCCAAAATAGCGTCCGCAAGCGGTTGCAAGCCTTTTGCAATCGCAACGGAAGCTCGCGTTTTTCTCTTTTGTTTATAAGGACGGTAAATATCTTCCACTTCCGTAAGCGTAGCCGCCTTTTCCAGCGCGGCAAGGATTTCGTCCGTCATTTTGCCTTGTTCGGTGATTGCGTTGCTTACTTCTTCCTTTCTTTTCTCTAAATTACGAAGATAGGTCAAACGGTCGAAAAGTTCACGTAAAACTTGGTCGTCGCACGCGCCCGTCATTTCTTTGCGATAACGAGCGATAAAAGGAATGGTATTCCCTTCGTCTATCAACGAAACAATATTGCTTGCGTGGGTTTGCGTCAGATTAAATTCTTGAATAATCGTTTGTAAAATGTTCATAAAATACCTATTATTGTTTTATTTTTAAGGAACGCAAATATTCCTTTTGTTGCTTTGTTAATCGATAGCTTTCTATTGCTTTTTGTATCGATTTGTTATGTGTTTTTGCGGGCAAACGCCTTTTTTGTAAGATTTGTAAACCAAAATCAAAGTCTTTTACCAAAATTTCCGCCGTCAGCCAAGCGATTGCCATATGTATGTAATACGGAGCTGTGTCTGCCGAGAAAATATACTTTTCTAAAATAGGCGAATATTCCTTTTCTATGTATTCCGAAAGCAAAACGACCAAAACGTAGCGTTGCGCAAATTCCGTGTTTTGATGAAACAGTTTGTCTAAAACGTCCAAAAAATCCTTTTTATTCGTCTTAATACACTTTGCTTTAAAACAATCGCACAAAGCCCAATTATCCATAAGGCTTACGCAGTACGGCAATTTTTCAACAAAGCTTTTATAAGGTAAAAGCGAAACAGCCGTCAATTTTATAAAAACCGTTTCGTAATATTTGTCGGGAAAGGATAATAAATCATCTAAACAAGGCAAATACGTTTTGGCAAGCTTTCGCATTATCGGCGTACGTACCCCTAATATTTTGCGATTTGTAGGAATAAGCCGCTTTTGAAATTCAGCAAACTCCTGTTCGGCTTGCGTATGCAGAACATCAAGAAATTCGGAATACGTCATTGAGTTCTTTTCTCCATATTTCCATATCAAAACGCGGGTTTGCCGGGCTTGTGGACGGCATTTTTATATACGGAATCTGCACGTCGGCGTACTTTTGGCAAAACAAGTCGTATGCAAGCGCGCCGTTTAATAAAATTTTTTCGATGGGCGTGTTCGACAAAATACACTCTAAATCCACGATTTTTGCATTTTTCACCGACGCATCTGCCGAGCCTTCAATTTCGCAAGAATCTACCATATCCCACAAAGCAATACCCTTTCGCAATAAAAAAGCTTTTTTCTCTTCCGGGCTTTTAGGAATTTCTTCCTGAAAAAATCCGCAAAGCATACGCCAAAACCGATTTTGCTTATTTCCGTAATAAAAAGAAATTTCGCGGCTTTTCACGGACGGAAAGCTGCCTAAAATAAGCACTTTGCTATTTTTATCGAATACGGGCGAAAAGCCCATTTTTATCCGCTTATCCATTATAAAGTATTAAAAAGACAAAGGCTTGTCCGTATTCCCGATAAGCGCAATCGCTTTTTCACGTTCGTCAAACATAACGGAGAGCGTTTCTTGCGCTTTTGCGTGCGTCATAGAGTTTATACGATACAATTTTTCTTCAAAATCGAAGATTTTATTAAAATACAGCATATATTTCCCATACAAAAGCATTTGCGCGTTGCTGCTTTCGTTGCTAAAAAACATACCCGCCTTCATCTGCTCGCGACTGCGTAAAAACTCGTCTTCGCTAATCCCCTTTTCTTTCATTTCACGCACCACGTTGGTAATGGCTTCGTACGCTTCTTCCAAATGCGCAGGATTTACCCCGGCGTAAATAATTTGAGATGCCGCTTCGGGAAACGCGGAAATATAGGAATACACCGAATAAGCAAGCCCGCGCTTTTCGCGAACTTCTTGGAAAAGACGAGCGCTCATCGAGCCGCCCAAAATTCCGTTTATTGCGTTGACAACGTCTTCCGTTTCATCACCGCGACAAACGGACGGATAGGCAATCGCTATATGCATTTGTTCAATCGGCTTTTGTTTTACCAAGCTTTGGTGGCATTTGATAATTCGCGGAACACGTTTTTCAAAAGCGCCTTTTTGCAAATCTCCAAAATACGTTTCAACAAGCGTTTCAGCTGTGGCTTTGTCAATACCGCCTGCGAAAGAAACGACGATGTTTTCAGGGCAATAGCGAGCTTTTTTATACTGCTCTATGTCCGATACGGTAAAACCTTTTACATTTTCTATGCTCCCTAAAATATTTCTACCGTAGTTTTCTTTGCCGTAGAACGCGCGAGCCAACAAATCGATGCACAAATCTTCTGGAGTGTCTTCATTCATAGAAATTTCTTCGCAAACAACCCCTTTTTCGCGCGCCATTTCTTCTTCGGGGAAGGTAGAATGCAAGAAAAGATCGGAAAGCAATTCAAAGCAGTCCGTCGTATGGTCGCTTGTGCATTTAGAATAATAGCAGGTTAAATCTTTGCCTGTAAACGCGTTTACCTGCGCGCCGATTCTATCAAAAGCGTCCGAAATTTCAAAGGCGGTGCGCTTATTCGTGCCTTTAAATTGCATATGCTCGATGAAATGAGAAATACCGTCTTCTGCGTCCGTTTCCACGCCTGCGCCCGTTCCGACGAGAATCCCCATCGTAACCGACATCAATCCTTCCATTTCTTTTACAACAAGCCTAAGCCCGTTTTCGTATCTTTTTTCATAAACCATTTATCCGTTCTCCTGTAAATTCTCCGATACCGTAATAACTTTCAAAGAATTTTTTTCGTAGTATTTTAATATATCGTCCAAAGCTTCAACCGTTGCCGCCATTGGGTGCATCAAGATAAAGTCGCCGTTTTGTACGTTTTTCGTCGCGCGCGTGTAGATGAGCGAAGGATTTTTATCCCGCCAATCAATCGTGTCTTTCGACCACAATATCGTCTTCATTTGCAAAGCCTTGCAGGCGGTAAGCGTGTCTACGTTATACGCTCCCGACGGCGGCGCGAACAATTCGCAATCAATCCCTAACGCAAGCTTAATAAAACGGTTACAATCGCTTATCTCTTTTTGATTCGCAGCCAAATTCATCTTCGAATGCTCTTTATGAAAATAGCCGTGATTGCCGATTTCATGTCCTTTATCGTATATCGTCTTTAAACATTCTACGTTATCATCCGCCCAACAACCGCCTATAAAAAAGGTGGCTTTGGCTTCGTGTTTGGATAAAATTTCCAAAATTTGATACACTTCGTCCGTTCCCCAATACACGTTAAACATCAAAGAAACGCCTTTTGCGTTTTGCGTAGCCGAACGGTATACGTTGCTTTCGTTTCCATCCGTTGCTACGTCTTTTTGCGTAGGCGCTAAACATAATACGCCCACCGAGAGCATAAGCACGCTAAGCACGAGATTGCTTATGATTTTCAGCGATAGATTGTCTATCCTTTTCTTGATTTTCATAACGCCCCCAAAAGCTTTTTAGTATATCCTATTTTGCTTTCGACCGCGTTATGCCTACGCTTATTTAATTTTAATGATTGTAACCCCGGTTTCCCCTTCGCCGTATTTACCCAGGCGATAGGATTCTACGTTTCTATGCTTACGCAAAAAATCGTGTATGCCCGCGCGGAGCTTGCCCGTGCCAACGCCGTGCACAACGCGTACTTCTTCCAAGTTTGCGATTACCGCGGAATCAATAAACGCTTCCACTTCTGGTAAGGCTTCGTGAACGGTTAAGCCGATTACGTTGATTTCAAGAGTGGGCGCAGGCTTGGGTTGCAAGGATTTTTTGACTTGCACTTTTTCGTTTTTATTCTTGCTTTGCCATTTTGCGCTCTTATTTTTATTTTGCGCAACCGTAGCGTTCATAATTCCCGCCAAGTCGCTAATTTTGCTTCTAACGCGCATATTTCCGCACAAAATTTCCGCTTCGCCCTTTTGTAAACGGATATTTTGCACGACGCCTTCTTGAGCGATATTCTTGACGAATACCTTATCTCCTACTTTTAAAGCAGCGACGTTAAGTTGAATATACTGCCTTTCCCCTTCTTCGTTTTCGCTTTCGTAGGCGGCGTCGCTGAGCTTATTTTTCAAGGTTCTCGCTTTAATCAAATCCGCTTCCGAAATGCTTTCCTTGGCAAAAATTTCTTCTATTTCATGCAACAGTTCTTCGGCAGCCGCGCTGCGCTCGTTAATAATACGCCTTGATTCCGCTTTTGCCGACGTAAAAAGCTTTTCTTTTTCCTTTTTAAGCTTTTCGCGTTCTATTTCCAAAAGCTGTAATTTTTCCTGCCATTCCAAACGCAAACGATTGCTTTGCGCAAACGTTTCTTCGGCGCGAATACGGCTTTCTTCCGCGCTGCGCACGATACGCTCAAACTTTTGCCCGTCTTCGGAAAGAGAAGCAAACGCGTCGTTTAAAATGCTTTCCTTTAAACCCAAACGCCGAGAAATAGCAAGCGCGTTGCTTGACCCGGGCAAGCCGATATGCATAGCGTATAAGGGCTGTAAGGTGTTGCAATCGAACTCCATACACGCATTTTCAATACCGTCCGCTTCAAAGGCAAATTCTTTTAGCGCGGTATAATGCGTCGTAACTACCCCAGCACAACCGCTTGAAAGCAAATGCGAAACGATGGCTTTTGCAAGAGCCTGTCCTTCGTCGGGGTCAGTTCCCCCGCCAAGCTCGTCAATCAAAACCAAACATTTTTCGTTTGCGTTGTTTACGATGTCAATAATATTTGTAATATGCGACGAGAAAGTAGACAAGCTTTCTTCAATGCTTTGCGAATCGCCTACGTCGCAATAAATTTCTTCAAACGTGGATACGACGGCGCGTTTTGCGGGCACAAACAAGCCGCACATTGCCATCATACAAAAGAGCCCGACCATTTTAAGCGTAACCGTCTTACCGCCCGTATTCGGCCCACTTATCAATAAAAACCGATAATCTTTCCCAAGAGAAAAGCTGACGGGAACAACCTTTGTTCTATCAATTAAAGGGTGTCTGCCCCTGTCAATATCAATAATACCTTTGCCGTTTAATTCGGGCATCACACAAGAAAGCTTATACGCGTATTCCGCTTTGGCATAAATACTGTCGATTTCTTCTAATATTTCTATGTCCGCCAAAAGCTGGTCGCCCATAAACCCCGCGCGCCTAGAAAGCTCGCCTAAAATACGCTCGATTTCTTCCCGCTCGTCTATGGTGAGCGAACGAAGTTCGTTGTTCATTTCAAGTACTTCTTCCGGTTCGATAAAAAAGGTCGCGCCGCTTGCGGAACGGTCGTGAATAAAACCTTTAATATTTCGTTTATACTCCGCGCGAACGGGCAAAACGTAGCGATTATCGCGCATTGTGACAATACCGTCTTGAAGATATTTCCCTTCCGAACCCGTTAAATATTCGGACAAGCGAGAGCATATTCTTTCATTTAAAAGCCGAATTTCACGCCGAACGGAATACAGCTTATCGCTAGCATAATCGCTCACTTCCGTATCGTTTAAAATTTTCGTGCGGATATCATCTTCTAAATTCTCGTCAAAATATAGTTTATCTGCAATATCTTTTAAAAGGTAAATTTCTTCATCGTTGACGCCCTTGATATTTTTATGGGCTATACGAACGGAACGAAGTAAGTTTTCCACCTTTAAAAGTTCTCCGCAGCTAAGCGCCGAGCCTTTTTTTGCCCTTTCAATCTCATCGGAAAACGGCGGGAAATATTCGATTTTTGCAATCCCGTGCGTAAAGAGTAAGGCGCGCGCTTCTTCCGTCTTTTTTAAACGTATTTTCGCATCGGCAACACAAGCTTGGGGCTGTAAAGCAAGCAATTTCGCTTTGCCCCCATCCGTCACCGCATATTCCGCCACCAACGCGAGAATTTTATTCAGTTCTGTTCTTTCAATCGCTCTTTGGTTCATTTTAATCCTTACATCACGCCGCGTTTTAAATGCCCCGACGTATACGTTTCATATACCTGTTTTTGCAACGTTTCGTTGTTTTTCGCTGCAATGGCTTTTTCTTTATTTTCAACCAACGTCAAATCCAAAAGTTTTCCTGCTCCGTCCACGCCCAAGCCTATGAGCTGCGCACAATTATATACTTCAAATCGACAATTTCCATCCGCGGATACGTACCTTCTGACAGGGAATTTCCTTCCGTTTTCATCCGTAAGGGTGTATATGTCTTTTTTATCGCATTTTGCGCAGGTTTTA
>JBGVRC010000183.1:0-2516 GCA_045128055.1 Candidatus Scatosoma sp.
GACGGCGACACGCGTATTGTATCAACCAATCACGGATTTGCGCAAAATAGAAAACCGCGATATTTTAGAATACGATAAACCGACTGCGGAACTTTATAAAAAAGCCATTCTTGAAACATTCAAATACACGATAAAAGACGACGACCTTGCGGAAATGCCTCTCGGGAATTTCCGATACTATGTGGACGGAGTGCAAGGAAAGCGTTTGACCGCATACACCGGCATATTTAAAGAGGCACGCGCGCAGTTGGATTTCTCGGAGGAATTAGACGACGAGAGCGCGACGAGAAAATGCCCGGATTGCAACGAGCAAATGCTCCAAGCGGTTTACCAATGGAGTTTCAGCAAAAATACATATCAACGATTTATCGAGAGCGTAACAAAAAGTTAAGGAAATAGAACTTTCGTTCTATTTTTCAACAACGAGTTGTGGAAAAGCCGGACTTGCGCCGGCTTTTTTCGCGCTCCGCGCGCTCCGCGCACATCTGCGCGCTACGCACCGCTCCGCTTGTTTATCCGAAACTTAATGTTTCATTATCATTCGCGCCGTTTAACGCTCCGCACCGCTCCGCTACGGCTTCCGTGTTTATAACTCGCGCCGGTGCGGTGTGCGTGCGTTCTCCGCGCGTTTTGTCCTCTCTGCCGGCAATTCCCTCTCGCGCTCCGCCCGCGCGCACATCTGCGCCGTCTTCGGTATTCCGGGCGCGCTCCGTCAGCGCGCCTCGCGTCGCTCGGAATTACTACAAAAACAATCTTTTGTATAATTTCCTCGCTTGGAATGTGGAAAACAAGGTTTCCCACAATCCGCGCTCGAAAATTACAAGCCTCCCGCGCGCGCGCCGTCCGCGCACCGCTCCCGGTACAAAAGAAAGCGTTTTTGTATAATTCCCTCGCTCCGTAACTCTGCGCTGAAATGTTGAAAACCGCTTGCGCGGTTTCCAACAAGGCTACTAAATCGCGCCAAAAGGCGCGAAAACGGACGCTTGCGCGTCCTTTCATTCGTTCTTTCAAAAGAAAAAAGAAGAATTTTTTCTCATTCGCGCCGGGAAACGATATAAAAAATTGAACAAAGTGCGCGAATGTAAAGCGAGCGCAAAAAGACCACATTCGACAAATAAAGCCACACGCGCGACGCGGAAGACCGGCGCAAGAGGACGAAAAACGCAAGCATTTCTCGCCTTTATCAACCCGGCGCGCTCCGCGCGCGAAAACCCTTTTTCGCAAAAGGCTTTCCGGCGCGTCCGCGTCCGCTTGATACTATTAGAAACAATTCAAACCTATGCGCCCGGCGCAGAGCGTGAAGAATTGTTTCGCGAGGCAAGAAGAACGACACCGGGAGCAGAAAAAGAACGACAAAAACTGACAAAAAATCTTATAAAGTTTGAATTGTTTACAAATTATCTATTGACAAATATTTAAAAAAGTGTTATAATTTCTTTACCGAGTATGAAAGGAGGAAACGATGAAGAAATTTATCGAATGGGAAGACACGCAAGCCGGGAAGAACATAAGACTTGAATATGCCGGACAAATCAAAGATATAGAGCGCGTAGCGCTCGACATATCGCGCGAATGGAAAGCGCCGGTTACAAACATAATCTTTACCGAGAAAGGCAAAGAAACAATAAAACTGTCAATCATAAGAAAATAAAAAAGAGCGGAACTGCAATTCCGCTCTATATCGAAACAAAGGAGAACAACAAAATGTCCGTTTTGAAAAATCTCTCCCTTGACAATAATATTATAACACGCGAAGACGCAAAAGTCAAGTGGACCGAGAAAAAACACAAAAATTTAAAAATAGCAAACAAATTATTGCGCCTCTCTCAACTGATAGAAGACGGCGCAGAGAAACACTTGTCAAAAGGTGACGACGGCAGAGCGTACCTTGAACGCGTAAAAGCGGAAGAATATAAGAAAAGAGGTTATCGAATGAAGAATTGTTCGCGCTTTATAACAGTAAGCATTTGCCCGGATTGCCATAGGAGCATAGCCTCGTCTGCGACGCTTTGCCGTGATAGAGTTTGTCCAACTTGCGCTTGGAGATTGAGCGCACAACAAAGCGCAGAAATGTTACAAACGCTTTCTTTTATAAGCGATATTGAGGACTACACGGCGGTATTTTTGACGCTAACAGTACAAAACTGCCCTTGTGAACAACTCGCGCCGACGCTTGAAATGATGTCTAGCGCGTGGAATAGACTACTCTCCCGGAAGAAAAACCGCGAATTGATAAAAGGAACGGCGCGGAGCGTCGAAATTTCCTACAACAAAACCGCGCACACATTCCACCCACACTACCACATTATAATGCTTTTAGAGCCGTCCGAGAAAACAATCGGAGAACTGAACGCGTATTTCAATAAGGAATGGCAGACGGCGACACGCGTATTGTATCAACCAATCACGGATTTGCGCAAAATAGAAAACCGCGATATTTTAGAATACGATAAACCGACTGCGGAACTTTATAAAAAAGCCATTCTTGAAACATTCAAATACACGATAAAAGACGA